>JBAYOJ010000179.1:0-5877 GCA_041678385.1 Burkholderiaceae bacterium
CACGACAATGCGCGTGGGGCCACCTTCCTGCGCCATGACAGGGGCGCAAAGGGCCGCCGCGGCAATCAGCGAGGCCAGGTTACGAATGATCGAAGACTTCATGGGGTCCCCTCCTGGGAAATGATACGAAGACGAACGGACGTCCGGAAGGGCCGGCACTTTAGCGTGAACAGACCCCAGTGGATTCAGCAGTGACACATTATCGCAAAATTTAAGGACGTTCTGATCAAGTCGAGCGGAAAGCGGGCGCTGTGGGTCGGAGTGAGATGCGAGGCGCAAAGCGCAGTGATAGCCATCGCTATCGCAAGCATTTGCAACGAAGCAGATCGCCCGATTCCACAGATGCGCGCGGCGCGGGGACTTGATCAGAGGGTCCTTAACGGACTGAGGCCCGGGCTTATTGCCCCAGTCGCTTTCGCCCGGATACGCGCCCGAAGCATCAACGCGACGGGGCGGCCCAAGCCGCCCCGCCGTCCATGTCCTTGAGTGCGGCCAGCGAGCGGCGGCACTCAGGCGGAGAGAGATCCCTGCTTACAGACCCATGCAGAGATACTTCACGACCATGTAGTCGTCCAGCCCCTGGTATGAGCCTTCGCGGCCCAGGCCTGACTGCTTGACACCGCCGAAGGGCGCGGCTTCGTTGGAAAGGATGCCGGTGTTGATGGCGACCATGCCATATTCCAGGGCTTCGGCCACCCGCCATACGCGACCGATGTCGCGGCTGTAAAAGTAGGCGGCCAGACCAAATTCGGTGTCATTGGCCATGGCAATGACTTCTTCGTCGGTATCGAAGCGGAACAGGGGTGCCAGCGGCCCGAAGGTTTCTTCTTTGGCCACCTTCATCTGGGGGGTGACGTCGGCCACGACGGTGGGTTCGAAGAAGGACTGACCCAGCGCGTGCGGTTTGCCGCCAGACAGGACGCGCCCGCCCTTGGCGACCGCGTCTTCGATGTGTTCCTGAACCTTCTCGACGGCGGCCATATCGATCAGCGGACCAAGGGTGACACCGTCTTCCATGCCGTTGCCGACATTCATCTTGTTGACCGCGGCAACAAATTTTTCGGCGAAGGCGTCGTATACCTTGCTATGGACATAGAGACGGTTGGCGCAGACGCAAGTCTGGCCGCTGTTACGGTATTTGCTGATCAAGGCCCCGGCGACGGCGGCATCCAGGTCGGCGTCTTCGAACACGATGAAGGGCGCGTTGCCGCCGAGTTCCATGGACATTTTCTTGATGGAAGCGGCGCCCTGCTGCATGAGCAGGCGACCGATTTCTGTGGAGCCGGTGAAGCTGAGCTTGCGCACCAGTGCGTTGCCTGTCATTTCGCCGCCGATTTCGGATGCCGCACCCGTCACCACCGAGAACACACCCGCCGGCACGCCGGCTTCTTCGGCCAGCACGGCCAGGGCCAGCGCGGAATAAGGCGTCTGGGTGGCCGGCTTGACCACCATGGGGCAGCCTGCTGCCAGCGCGGCGGCGGCCTTGCGGGTGATCATGGCACTGGGGAAATTCCAGGGCGTGATGGCGGCGCAGACACCGACCGGCTCTTTGATCACCACAACGCGGTTGCTGGGCGAGTTGGTGGGGATGGTGTCGCCATAGGCGCGCTTGCCTTCTTCGGCATACCACTCAAGGTAAGACGCCGCATAGGCGATTTCGCCACGGGCTTCGGCCAGCGGCTTGCCCTGTTCCAGGGTCATGATGCG
Source organism: Burkholderiaceae bacterium (assembly GCA_041678385.1). GTDB lineage: Bacteria > Pseudomonadota > Gammaproteobacteria > Burkholderiales > Burkholderiaceae_B > Yanghanlia. The sequence goes on from JBAYOJ010000179.1 coordinate 1,708, forward strand.
GGCGAGGTCTTCTGTGTTTGCGTGCATCAGGTCAAACCAGCGACGCAGAATGACGGCACGTTCTTTGGCGGTTTTGGCGCGCCAGCCGCCCCACGCGGCGTTGGCCGCTTCGATGGCACGGCGGGTTTCGCCCGCGCCCATGCGGGGGATGGTGCCCAGCTGCTTGCCGTCGGCGGGGTTGGTCACAGCGACGGTGGCGCCGCCGTCGGCGTCGCACCATTGGCCGTTGATATAGCACTGCTGACGAAACAGCTCGGGGCGTTTCAGATTCTGCATGGGTTCTCCGTTCCTTGAAGGCGTGTTCTTGAATATCTGTTGAAGTTTACTGTCGATAGCGGGAAGGACCAACTGCTGGTGAAGAACTCCGGCCTGTCGGCCGGAGCTTCTCCGCCACAATGCGGGGACGCCTGCGACGTCGCATTGACATAGCCCCGCTTGACCTCGTCGTGAACGACGAGGCTTGCGCGTGGTCAAAGCCCGGGATCAGCCTGATAAAACGTTTCACGATGGCGATAAGGGACACTGCGCAGATACTGAGGCGCAACGGCAACGCGACCGCCGAGTTGTGCTGCCGCATGCCAGGGCCAGCGCGGGTCGTAAAGCACGGTGCGGGCCAGGCCAATGAGGTCGGCATCCCCATTGGCAATGATGGCTTCCGCATGGATGGGTTCTGTGATCAGGCCCACAGCAACCACGGGAATCTTGACGGCGCCCTTGATAGCACGGGCGTGCGGCACCTGATAGCCTGGGACCGCCGGGATCTTTTGATCGGGATGCGCCCCCCCGGACGACACATTGATGGCGTCGGCCCCGTGTTTTTCCAGCATGCGCGAGAACTCCACGGATGCTTCCAGGGTCAGGCCGCCCTCAACCCAGTCAGTCGCCGAGATCCGGACCGAGACAGCACGGTCGCTTGGGAAGGCTTCCCGGACAGCATCAAAGACTTCCAAGGGAAAACGCGCGCGGTTTTCCAGGCTGCCGCCGTATTCATCGCTGCGCTGATTGGAAAGCGGTGAAAGAAAGGAATGCAGCAGGTAGCCGTGAGCGCCATGCAGCTGCAGGGCATCGTAGCCGAGGCGGGCCGCCCGTTTGGCGGCGGCGGCGAACGCATCGCGCACCCGCTTGAGGCCCTGCTTGTCGAGTTCCGCAGGGGGCACGGCAGCCGGGTCAAAGGCAACAGGCGACGCCCCGTATGTCTGCCAACCGTTTTCATGCGTGGGGGCAAGCTGCGCCCCACCCTTCCAGGGGACTTCGCAGGATGCTTTGCGCCCCGCATGGGCTATCTGCAGGGCGATGGGCATAGTGGACCAGCGACGGACGGATTCAAGTGTCCTGGCCATTGCAGATTCAGTCGCATCGTCGTAGAGTCCGACATCCCGGTAGGTGATGCGGCCGACGGGTTCGACAGCCGCAGCCTCGACCGTGAGCAGGGCGGCGCCTGACTGCGCCAGCTGGCCCAGATGCATGGCATGCCAATCCGTCATGCAGCCATCGGTGGCCGAATACTGGCACATGGGTGCGATGGTGATACGGTTGGCCAATTCAGTGTTTCGTATGCGTAGGGGTGAGAAAAGCGCTGGCGTCGACAAGTTGAACTCCTGCTCAATATGATTGAATAAGTGACAACGCATAGGTTAGCGTGTTCCCCCTTTGCGTGGAACCTGTGTCATAGTCCGCATGTACGAAACACCTATAACCAAGGACAAACGCACAATGAGCATCAACATTCTCCGTCTCGACAGCTGGATAGACCCTTGCTTCGATGAAATGCTCGGCAAACAGACCGGCGTCAAGCTTTCCGTCATGAAGCTGTCCGACCCGGACGAAACCAATTGGGCAATGATGGCCGAAGCCGACATCTACCACGTACCCGCCGCCAAGGACGAAGTCCCGCTGAAGTGGCAGGTAACGCCCGAGCTCATCGCGCGCTGCCCGCGCCTGAAGGTGGTTTCAAGCACCGGCGCCGGCTACGACCCCGTGGATGTCGATGCCTGCACACAGGCCGGCATCCTGGTGGTGAACCAGGCGGGCGGCAATGCGGTTTCGGTTTCCGAACATACGCTGGCTCTGATGCTGTCCGTGGCCTGCCGGGTAGTGGAGTCCGACCAGGTGCTCAAGACCAAATCGGGCATACCGCGCGAAGACCTGATGGGCCATGAACTGTCCGGCAAGACCTTGGGGCTGGTGGGCATCGGCCATATCGGCACACGCGTTGCCCGCCTGGGCGCCGCATTCGGGATGCGTGTTCTGGCCTGCGACCCCTACGTGGACGCCGACACCATACGCGACCGGGGTGCCACGCCTGTTTCGCTGGAAGAACTGATCGCCGAGAGCGATTTCGTCAGCCTGCACTGCCCGCGCAATAAGGAAACCACCGGCATGTTCGGGGTGGGTGAATTCCATGCCATGAAGCGCGGCGCCATATTCGTCTCGACCGCCCGCGGCGGCATCCACGACGAGCCCGCCTTGTACGATGCGCTCGCCTCCGGCCACCTGGCGGGTGCCGGGCTGGACGTCTGGCTGGTCGAACCGCCACCACGCGACCACCCGTTGCTGACCCTGCCCAATGTCGTATCCACTTACCACACGGCAGGGGTCACGCACGAAGGCCGCCGCAATATCGCCGCCATCTCGGCTCAGCAGATCATCGACATTTGCGCAGGGCGCACGCCACCGCGCATGATCAACCCGGAAGTCCACGAGGCAGTGGCAGCCAGGTTCCAGAACACCACCACAGCCTGAAGCGGCTGCCTTCCTTCAACCCGTCACGGCATCCGCCGTCCTGACAGACTCATAGGCCGCCATGCGGCCTCGTGCACATGCTTTATTCAAAGAAGAAACTGAACAGCCTGTTGTGCCTGGATGATTTTTCCGTCGCAGCGCGGCGCTATCTACCCGGCTTCATGTACGCCTATGTGTCCGGCGGCGTGGAAATGAATACTTCACTGGCTCACAACCGGGCGATATTCGATGAGCTGGGTTTCGTGCCACGCATTATGCGAGATGTATCTAAAGTAGATACATCGACTACACTTTGGGGCAAGAACTATGCTGCGCCCTTCGGCATCGCCCCCATGGGTATCAGCGCAATATCGGCCTACCGGGGCGATGAAGTGCTGGCACGAGCCGCCCAACAGGCCGACATCCCCATGATCATGAGCGGTTCATCGCTGATCCGCATGGAAGACATCGCACCCATAGGCCCAAACATCTGGTTTCAGGCATATTTGCCCGGTACACAGGAACAGATAGACGCCCTGGTCGCACGCGCTGCCACGGCAGGCTTTGAAAAGCTGGTCATCACCGTCGATACGCCGGTGGCCGCCAATCGTGAAAACAATGTGCGTGCGGGGTTTTCCACGCCCCTGAAGCCAACGCCACGCCTGGTGGCCGACTGCATCCTGCACCCGCGCTGGACTTTCGGCACCTTGCTGAAAACGGTAACGCGCCATGGCATGCCCCACTTCGAAAACAATTACGCCACGCGCGGTACGCCCATCATCTCGCGCAACGTCCTGCGCGACTTTTCTGACCGCAGCCACCTGAACTGGGAACACTTGAGGCGGATCAGGGCCAACTGGCACGGCAAGTTGATCCTCAAGGGCATACTGAACACCGAAGACGCCCGCCAGGCAGTGGCCGAAGGGGTGGACGGCATCATTGTTTCCAACCATGGTGGCCGCCAGCTGGACGGTTCCATTGCACCGCTGCTGGCCTTGCCTGATATCGCCCGGGCCTGCCCCAATGTGCCCATCATGATGGACAGCGGCATCCGCCGGGGGACAGACGCCATGAAGGCACTGGGCCTGGGCGCCTGCTTCGTCTTCATTGGCCGGCCTTTCGGTTTTGCCGCCGCCATCGGCGGCGAACCGGGCGTGCGCCGCGCTATCGATCTGTTTTCGACAGAAGTGGTTCGTGATTCCGCCATGCTGGGCCTGACCCGCGCAGCCGACATGGGCCCCGAATACTTGATGACGCGGACACCCGCCAGCCACTTCGAACGCTTTCTGAACGGCCAGGCCTGAGCATCTGTGGGGGGTGGCGCGCAGGCTATTCGCAGTACCGGTCGCTGCGCCGCCCCCATTCCCAGCGTCCCGCCCCATCTTGCATGTCTCTGAGTTAGCTGGGAAGATGCGCTGTTACCCTGAAGTTTCACACCTTCGTTCCATG
>JBAYOJ010000180.1:0-5874 GCA_041678385.1 Burkholderiaceae bacterium
AAGTCCCCGCGCCGCGCGCATCTGTGGAATCGGGCAATCTGCTTCGTTGCAAATGCTCGCGATAGCTACGGCTATCACTGCGCTTTGCGCCTCGCAGCTCACTCCGATCCACAGCGCCCGCTTTCCGCTCGACTTGATCAGAGGGTCCCTAGGTTTGTCGTTTATTCCAGATCGCCCGATTCCACAGATGCATGCGACGCGGGGACTTGATCAGAGGGTCCTTGTATAAATAATATTTGACACTGCGAGCTTGATGTGTGCATAGTGGGCTCGCAGTAGCGTATAACTAAAAAAATGACATGCCGCGCAGCACGGGTATGGATAGGAGACATTCTTATGCATAACGACGTACGCATTACGGCGTTACGGACGGCGCTCGTCCGTTTACCTCTAGAGCGCACACTGAAGACGTCCATACACGACATCTCTTCCGTATGTTGTCTGCTGGTTTCCCTGGAAACCAATGCAGGTGTCGTGGGTGAAGGTTATGGGTTTTGTTTTGATGTTGATCGCTTGTCGGCCATCTCACGATTCACGCAAACCCTGGCTCCCATTGTCATGGGAAAAGATCCTCATCAGGTTCGCCGCTTCTGGGCCGATTTCATTAAAAGCTGTAATTTTTACGGCCAAAGCGGTATAGCCATATTGGCCTATAACCCCATCGATATCGCCTGCTGGGATCTGGTCGGTAAACTGGCCAACCGGCCTTTATATCAGCTGTTTGGCGCATATCGCGACAGGGTGCCTGTGTATGCCAGCGGTGGCTTATGGCTGTCATCATCACAAAGCGAACTCTGCGCAGAGGCGGAATCCTTCTTGGCCCAGGGTTTCAAGGCGATGAAAATGCGGCTGGGTTCGCCTGACTGGCGCCAAGACGTTGCCCGTGTTGAGGCGGTGCGTAGCTCCATAGGCCCGGCCATCACCCTGATGGCTGATGCAAACCAGGGGCTGGATGGCAGCAAGGCATTGCGTTTGGGGAAGGCGTTGGCGCAGTTCGACCTTGAATGGTTTGAAGAACCTGTACCTACCTGGGACGACGACGCGGCAGCGATGCTGGTACGCAAGCTCGACACGGCGGTGGCCAGCGGCGAAACCGAATACACCAGTCGCGGCATACGCCGCATGGCGCGTCAGGCGGCGGCAACGGTATACATGCCCGATCTGCAGCGCATGGGCGGATATACCGAAATGATGGATGCCGTCCGTTATCTGGGCGCCCATGACCTGCCGGTATCACCCCATATATTCACCGAGCATAGTCTGCATATAGCGGCGTCGGCAGCAAATGCCACATGGTGCGAGCACATGCCCTGGTATGGCCCCCTATTTCATCAAAAAATGACCATCGAGACGGATGGCACGGTGCAGGTGCCTGATCGCCCCGGGGTTGGCTTCACCTTCGATTGGGACACGATCGATAAATACAGGCTGGCCGACACAGATTTATAGCTTCTAGATTCGCAAGTAGGCACTGGCAGTCCGATCAACGCAAAGGAGAGTGTGATGAGACGAGGTTTCAACGCAGTGAAGTTTGCTATTGGTGGGTGCATCGCCGTGACATTGGCAGCCACGACGCTGGCAGCGCACGCAAAAGAAGAAGGGCCTATCCGTATCGGTTGGTTGTCTTCCTTGACAGGGCCATTGTCATCGGCGGCGATTGCCGAAAATATGGGCGTGCAGTTTGCCGTAGAGCAGATCAATGCCGCAGGGGGGGTCGACGGCCGCAAGCTTGAGTTGATCACGCGCGACACCATCGGGGATCCAACCAAGGCAGTCAACTTCGCCAAGGAACTCGCATTCAGCGAGAAAGTGTCCTTCATCATCGGCCCCGTTAACTCGGGGGAGTCCCTGGCCACCGTGCCCATACTTACGCGGGCGAAGGTACCCAATCTGATCATAGGTACCGTTGACGAACTCACTGACGCCAAGAAGTATCCATACGCTTTCCGCGTCATCAATACCAACGAGCAATGGATCTCGAACGCCAATCGTTATGCCATTGAAACCCTGAAGCATGACAAGGTGGCCATCATTGGCGATACCACAGGCTATGGCGCTGCGTCTGCCAAACACGCGGCCAGGCTGCTCGAGGAAAGCGGCATCAAGCCGGTTTATTCAGTCCTGATCGACCCGAACAAAACCGACGTCACAGATGAAGTCCGGCAGGCGCGCGATGCAGGCGCCGATGTCATCATGCCATGGTCGGCTTCCACCGGTCTGTTGGCCCGCATACTGAATGCGCGCGGCAACATGCAATGGGATGTGCCTATCGTGGGTCACCCTGCCTTGATGGGTCTGCCCATCCGCGACCTCCTGAACAAGCCCGAATACTGGGACAACACTTTCGCTGCCGGATACGTAAGCACGACGTATGACGAACAAGGCAAGCTTCCCCCCAACACCGCAAAGCTCATGGAAGAGATCCGCCCCAAGCTTGGCGGCACGATAGATTTCACCTTCTGGTGGGTGGCGCTGGGCTATGACACCGTCAAGATCATCGAATATGCCGTCAAGCAGGCCAACGGCAGTACCGACCCGGACGACATCAAGAAAGTCCTGGAATCCACCAGCAACCTGGAAGGGGTCTATGCCACCTATACCTGGACGCCTGAAGACCATAATGGTTTCCCCGATTCAGCCATGGTATTAAACCTGGCCAACACCTTCGACGACGGCAGTTTCAAGGTGGCCACGCCCTGATATGCCCTGCATCCGGGCAGCCGGCAGTCTGCGGCTGTCCGGTCAGAGTCATCGGCGAACTTGATCGTTTCGGAGAAACCATATGCTGAGTGTTCTGATTACCGGCTTGGCAATAGGTGCGCTGTATTCGGCGGCAGCGCTGGCCTATAACGTGATGTACTCGACTTCCAAGGTGCTCAGCATCACGACCGGCCATATATTCATGGTAAGCAGTGTGGCCGGGGCATTCCTGATTGGCGACCTGGGCTTGCCCAAGGTGGTTGGCCTGCTTGGCGCCATCGTCATCGCCATCATCTTTGGGCTGCTTACCGAACTCATCGCCATCCGCAGGATACTGGCCCGGTCCGAAGATCACTTGTGGCTGCTAAGCACCCTGGCCCTGGCAACCATTGTCCAGCAGTCCATCGGCCTGTGGTGGGGGACCGAGCCGCGCGCTTTCCCCAGGCTGATCCCGCAGGATTTCACGGCGGGTATCTGGGATCAAAAATACTGGCTGGTGATCGGGACAGTCGCTCTTGTGGCGCTGGGGCTCGACCTGTTCTATCGGCATACGCTTTTTGGGAAAGTCTTCCTGGCTGTCGCTGAAGACCCTTTCGCTGCCAAGGCGCGGGGGATCGCGACCGACCGCATCCGTGCATTTTCCTATGGGATTGCCGGTTTTCTTGGCGGCCTGGTCGGTTTTGCGGCGGGTCAACTGACGTTTGCCTATTTCGCGCTGGGTCTCACCCTGACACTTTTCGGTTTCATCGCACTGGCGGCGGGTGGCCTGGGCAGTAATCTGGGTGCCATTGTGGGCGGGCTTACTCTGGGTTTGTTATCGACTTTTGCCACTTATTTCTTTGGGGGGGAATACCAGCAAACCATTGCCGTGGGTCTGCTTATGCTGTTCTTGCTGATCAAGCCTGAAGGCTTGTTCGGGAACAAGCAAGTGAGGCACGTATGAGCGGTCTTTCAAAATCGAGCCTGAAAATGCCCGTGATGGCGGTGCTGTTGGTCAGCCTGCCTTTTTGGGTGGGCAATACGTACCAATTACATATCGCGACGCTTATCGGAAGCTATTGGGTATTGATATGTGCCCTGAACCTGGCGGTAGGCTATACGGGCATTCTTTCCATCGGCCACGTGGCCTTGCTATCGATAGGCGCCTACTGCTATGCCATTCTGTCGGGGACTTACGACCTGAGCCCCTGGTTTGCCGCGGCCTGCTCAGGGCTGCTGGGCGGTTTGTGTGGCCTATTGCTGGGGCTGCCATCACTGCGGCTGCCTGGGTTCTATTTTGCCATGGCAACCATCGCGTTTTCCATGATGGCCATGGAATTCTCACTCGCACAGGATGATCTGACAGGTGGCGGCGCCGGCCTGAGCGTACCGCCGTTCCCGCCTCCCTTTGATAGCCCTGAAGGCCTGTATTGGCTGGTGCTGGGCTTTGCGGCGGTGGTGTCTTTTCTGTCATGGAACCTGGTTCGTTTCATGTGGGGGCGCGCCATGATTGCGGTGCGCGACAGCCACGTCGCGGCGTCGTCGGTGGGTGTACCCATTTTCCGGCTGAAACTCAGCGTCTTCACCTTCAGTGGGGTTGCGGCCGGGGTCGCGGGTGCCCTGTTCGCATCGCTGCAAAGCTACATTACGCCGGAAACCTTCGTGTTCGAACTGGGCCTGTTCTTTTTTGTGTGCATCGTCATTGGCGGCCGGGGCTCAATCTGGGGGCCATTCCTTGGCACCATCATCCTGGCTGCACTTCCCGAGCTGTCGGGGTCTCTCGCACATTGGGGGCAGTTTTTCTACGGTGTGCTGCTATTGCTGGTGGTCTTGTTGATCCCTGAAGGGGTGGGCAGCGCATTTGTCTTGCTCAAGGAAAAACTCCGGCCCCGCAAGCGAGAAAAGCAGGTAGTCAACCCCGATCTGCAGCGCTTGCGCGCAGCCATCGCCCTGCAGCCCAGTGACGATGAGCTGGCGATTCCCGGTCAATCCGGCTCATCGACATTAAAACCGTTCAAACAGAGGGGGTGATATGCCAGGCATCGAAATCGATACGGTCAGCAAGCGGTTTGGCGGTGTTCTGGCGGTCGACGAGGTATCCCTGAACCTGCAGGTGGGTGAAATTCATGGGTTGATAGGGCCCAACGGCAGCGGTAAGACCACCTTGCTGAACCTGCTCTCGGGCTATTACGACCTGGATGGCGGGACAATCAAGGTGGACGAGCATCTGCTGAATGACAAATCGGTGCAGGCGCGGGTCAGTCTTGGGGTCGCACGCACTTTTCAGAAGCCCAAGCTGCTCGAAAGCCTGAGTGTTCTCGACAACGCCATGCTGGGCGGCTGGCGCGACGTACAGACGGGTTTCATGAAGACCGCTCTGTCTGTGGGCAGGACACGCAAGGAAGAACGAGACCTGCGGGACCGTGCCGAGGAAGTTCTGCACGGTGTCGGCCTGGGGCACCTGGTTCACGAGCAGGCAGGCCGCCTTGATCATGCAGAGCAGCGCTTTCTGGAGATCGCCCGCAGTCTGTGCATGCGCCCCAAGTACATATTGCTGGACGAGCCGGCGGGCGGCCTGACAGAGCACGAAATTGAACAACTTGCCGTCATCGTCACCACCATGAGAGACGTCGGCCTGGGAGTCCTGATTGTGGAGCACCATACCGACTTTGTTTTCCGCATCTCTGATCGGGTCACGACACTAGACCTCGGAAAGCGGATAGCCTGCGGGGCCCCTGACGCTGTGCGAAATGATCCCGAAGTCATTCGTGTTTATCTGGGAGCCTGATATGAGTGATGTAAATAGAAAGCAGGCGCCCGTTCTTCTCGATGTATCTGACTTGCGGGTCGCCTACGGGAAAGCCGAAGTGGTGCATGGTGTCGCACTACGCGTGCACGAGGGTGAGTTCGTAGTCATGCTGGGGCGGAATGGCGCCGGCAAGAGTTCCATGCTGCATGCGATTTCCGGCCTGATACCCAAGAAAACCGGGGTCGTCAGTTTTGGAGGGGCTGACATTACGCGTGCCGATACCCGCACGACGGCACGGTCAGGCCTGGTCAACGTACTGGAGGGGCACCGTATATTCACTGGCTTGACCGTTGAAGACAACCTATTGCTAGGCACTTACGCCAAGAATCCCCATGGAAACAGAGGCAAACTGCCGGCGGTATACGACCTGTTTCCGGAAATCGGCG
>JBAYOJ010000181.1:0-5842 GCA_041678385.1 Burkholderiaceae bacterium
CCCTGCGCTCCGTTCGGGTACCGGCAAGCCTTGCTGCATGGCCTGCCAGCGCGCGGTCGCCTGTTCGAACAGCACGCGACCGTCCACATCATCCGGCAGGAAGACCGGGTCGGAAGGGGTGACCCATGTAGCGTGCGCGATGCCGGCCATCTCAGCCATGATCTGTGCGCCGGAGTTACCACCACCCACCACGAGCACACGCTGTCCAGCAAAATCCTGGGGATGCCGGTAGTGCGCCGAATGAATCTGCACACCTGCAAAGTTGTCCTGTCCGGGATAGGCAGGCACATAGGGGTGACGCCAGGAGCCGGTCGCACTGATGACCGCGCGCGAACGCCAAATTCGGCCGTCATCAGCCTCGACCAGGAACAGGCTGCCCTGACGCCGGACTGCCTGCACCCAGACCGGCCGCACAACCGGCAGCTCGTAGCGGGCTTCGTAGCGCGTCAGGTAGTCGATGACATGACCCCGAGAGGGATAGCCTTCGGTGCGTGGCATAGGCCAGCCCGGAAGCGAACTCCATTGCGCCGGGGAGAACAATGTCAGTGAATCCCAGCCATGCCGCCAGGCCCCACCCGGCCCTTCCTCTGCGTCCAGCAGCACGAAAGACAGCCCCGTGCGGCGCAGGAAGTAGGCAGTGGCCAGCGCCGCCTGCCCTCCTCCCACGATCACGACGTCGACTTCGGTCATGCCTTGCCTTGCACAGGCGCGGTGGAGGTGAAGTAGCGCCTGCCGAGCCAGAGTGCCACGTGTACCAGGGCGATCAGCACCGGCACTTCGACGAGCGGTCCGATGACCGTGGCAAAGGCCACCGGGGAAGCCAGGCCGAACGCTGCGATGGCCACTGCGATGGCAAGCTCGAAGTTGTTGCTGGCCGCGGTAAAGGCCAGAGCGGTAGTACGCGGGTAATCGGTTTCGATGAGCTTGCCCATCATGAAGCTCACGACAAACATGATCACGAAATACAGCGCCAAGGGCACGGCGATACGCAAGGCATCCAGCGGCAGTTCGAGCACAGAACCGCCCTTCAGACTAAACATGGCCACGATGGTAAAAAGCAGCGCAACCAGGGTGATCGGACTGATGCGCGGAATGAAGGTATCCTGGTACCAAGCCTCGCCCCGCGCTTTCACGAGGAAGCGACGGCTCAGGTACCCCGCAAGGAAGGGAACGCCCAGGTAGACCAGCACGGCTTTGGCAATCGTCCAGACGCTGACATCGAGCACACTGCCCTGGACCCCAAAAACCGGAGGCAGCACATCGAGAAAGAACCAGGCATAGACGCTGAAAAACAGGATCTGGAAGATCGAATTGAATGCGACGAGTGCCGCCACGTACTGGTTGCTGCCGCAGGCAAGCTGGTTCCACACCAGGACCATGGCGATGCAGCGTGCCAGGCCGATCATGATGAGGCCGGTCATGTAGGCAGGATAGTCACGCAGGAATATCACCGCCAGTGCGAACATTAGGACCGGCCCGATGACCCAGTTCTGGACCAGCGATAGCGCAAGCACCTTCTTGTCTTGAAACACCACGGGCAACTCTTCATAACGCACTTTCGCCAGCGGCGGATACATCATCAGGATCAGCCCGATGGCGATGGGAATGTTGGTCGTTCCTACGGAAAGACTCTCCAGCCATTGCGGGAAGCCTTCGAACGTGGTACCAAGAAGCACCCCCAGCGCCATGGCTGCAAAGATCCAGAGCGTCAGATAGCGGTCGAGAAAAGATAGGCGTCGGGTTTGCACGGGAATTCCTGCATTAGTCTTTGGGTAGCTGGCCAATTTCACTTACTTCGCGCTTGATGGCGTTGTGATCGAGCTTGTCGATAGGCAAGGCGCAGAAGCGCTGCACGCGCGTGGAAATCTGACGGCACACCTTGGCAAACGCGTGGCGTTTTTCCTCGTCGGAGCCCTCCAGCTTTGCCGGATCCTCAAATCCCCAGTGCGCCGTAATCGGGTGGCCAGGCCATACCGGGCAGACTTCACCTGCGGCGTTATCGCAAACGGTAATGACGAAATCCATGTGCGGGGCATCGGGCCCGGCAAACTCATCCCAACTCTTGCTGCGCAGGACATCGATGGGGTATCCCGCCTGCCCGACCTGTTCGATGGCAAAGGGGTTCACGGCAGCCGCAGGGTGGCTACCAGCGCTGTAGGCGCGGAACCGTCCCTTGCCGATGGTGTTGATCAGCGCCTCAGCCATGATGCTTCGCGCGGAATTTCCCGTGCACAACACCAGGACGTTATAGATCTTGTCGTTCATCTGGCTGACTCTCAGTGGGATCGCAGACTGGTACGCACGAAATACCGTCGCAGCAATTCTCTGCGAGGTATCCCAGCACAGCGTTCATGGTGGGATAGTTGGCGCTATAGATCACGAAGCGGCTCTCCTGACGCGAGGACACCAGCCCTGCATGGGAAAGCTCCTTCAGGTGAAAGGACAGCGATGAGGGAGGGATATTGGCGAGTTCGGCAATGCGCCCAGCTGAAAGGCCGGCAGGGCCCGCTTGCACCAGAAGGCGATAGACAGCCAGTCGCGACTCCTGTGCGAGCGCCGATAAAACGCTAATGATTTCTTTGGATTCCATATTTTTATTATCGTAGAATTATGGAATACATTCAAGTGTCATACAGACGGCGCATCATCACGGGATGGAACTGCAGAGAGACATCTTCAGTTGCGATCATCCATCCATTGACGGGGAAAAGTGCGACAGCTAGCGTGACTGCTCCTAACAACAACAAGGTAGACTTTGTACGTCTTCCCTTCCCCACTGTCCCGCACGCTCCAGTCCGCCTGATCGGCGTGATAGGTCTTACCCAGATACTGGCCTGGGGCAGTACCTTCTACCTACCTGCGGTATTGGCCACACCAATTGCACGCGATAGCGGATGGTCACTTAGTAGCGTAGTCGCCGGGCTTTCCTGGGGGCTTCTGGTGGCCGGTTTCAGCGCACCCCGCGCGGGCAGGCTGATCGACCAGTTCGGCGGTCGTCCGGTGCTAGCTGCCAGCTCTCTGCTGCTAGCCGCAGGACTGGCCATGATGGGACTGGCGCCGAACTTGTTGATTTACTTTTTAGCCTGGACCATCCTGGGGACGGCCATGGCCAGCGGCCTGTATGACGCTGCCTTTGCCACACTGGGACGGCTGTTCGGGGAAGATTCCCGCACTGCCATGACAGGGGTGACCCTGATGGGCGGCTTCGCCAGCACATTGGCTTGGCCGGCAATAACAGGCCTGGAAGCCGAGTTGGGTTGGCGCAATACGTGCCTTGTATTGGCTGGTGTGCATCTGTCGGTTGGTTTGCCGCTGTATCTCTTGTTGATTCCTCACGAGCAGCAGCGCAAGAGCCAGGTCGAGCGCACAGAAAAACCTGATCTGCCAGCCGGCTCGCTGAATGAGGCCAGATACCTTTTTCTGCTGGTCGCAGTCCTGTTCACGCTGCAGTCATCCGTGATGTCCAGCCTATCTGTGCACCTGCTCGATGTTCTGGGTCAACTTGGCTTTGCGGCATCGGCTGCATTGGCCGTCGGCATGATGATCGGCCCATCACAGGTGGTCGCCAGACTGCTGAAGTTCTCCCTTTGGCGAACGCTTCATCCAACGTGGTCCGCACGCGGTGCGGTTTTTCTTTGTTGTCTTGGTCTTGTCCTACTGATCCCGGCAGAGCCGACTTTGGCTTTTGTTGCAATGGCTTTGTATGGCGCGGGCAATGGCCTACTTACCATCGTTCGCGGCACGCTTCCCCTGGCGCAGGCTCCAGTCAAAGGAGAATGCTTGCTGCCTCTCTCGCGCCACACTGCAGAAACACGCGGAGAATCCTGGGCAAGAAACCGGGAGTCCGACTTAGCCCTCTAGTAGGCCTATTGCGACAACCTTGTAAACCCATCGCAGCACGTATGCAGATATCGCGTAGTCCTCGTGCAGCCTTCATGCTGTCAAAGTGCAAAATGAAGGCTGCCGGTCTGTATTCATAATGTCGTGGCTGTATCGCCGCCACCCTGTCTACGCCCCAAAAAGCCACGCCCGTGGCCGCAACCCTGCCCGCCAAATCAAAGCCTTGCGCCAGTTTGCTGCTCTGTCTGTCCTACGATGGTGCACGCGACCGATCTCCTGTAAACGATTGATCCATAGGCGCTTTCCCCACCCCGTCAGGGGTGCGTCATGTGTGGGGCTTTTAAGGCCACAAATGAGCGAAGGCGAATTTGGGGACGGAAAGTCCCAGCCAGACCCGGAACCGGGCTGGCATCGTCACCGGACAGGGTCCCAGGCGCAGCCTGGGAACTACACGGCACCAGCAGCGCAAGCTGCTCTGACATGCACAGACGGATAACTGATGCACAGCCCACACAGCAGACCGAAGAAACTGCAACCAGTCTCACAGCGGGGGCCAAGCACGCAACGAAGCCCGGACGGTGCCGGGCTTCGTTGTGGTGATGGTATGGCCGGTGTTACCCGTCCTGTGGTTGGCTGTCGATCAGAATGGAATATCTGATGGTTTGATTTCTTGAGGTGCTGCAGCGGGTGTCTTCGCCTTGCTGCTACGACCTTTCGGGCGGGCTGCTGGTGCAGGCTGGATGGTGTCAATCTGGGCCGTATCTCGGCCACCCAACATCTGTATTTGGTCTCCGATGATTTCCGTGGCGTAGCGGTCTGTGCCGGTGTCGGCATCCTGCCATTTGCGGGTTTTCAGGCGGCCTTCGACAAACACGGTGCGGCCTTTGCGCAAATATTCACCAGCGATTTCAGCCAGTCGGCCATAGAAAACGACGCGGTGCCATTCGGTTTCTTCGCGGCGTTCGCCTGTGGCCCTGTCCTTCCATTGGTGGATCGTGGCAATCGACACTGAGCACACGGCTGCATCTTTTGGGGTGTAGCGGACTTCGGGGTCTTTGCCAAGGTTGCCGATCAAAGTGGCGCGGTTCAATGATGCCATGGTGACTTCTCCTTTGTGTCAGGCAGGGTGTAAACCTGGGCGACCCTTTCGCTCAGGTGGGAAAGACTTATTGCTGCTGCTGGGCGAGTTCGAGGGCGCGCATGAAATCCATAGCGGCCCGTTGGGCGTTGCCGGTCAGTTGTCGCACCCAGGCGCTGCGTGTCGGACTCCAGCGGAAACCGTGGCGCTTGAGCAAGGCGCGGGTTTCCTTGGCGGGTTTGCCGTCAAACAGGAAGATGACGCGGCTTTCCTGCGGATCCTCGCGGTAGGTGTATCCGGGGCCGCTGCGTTCAAACTCCGGCCGGTCGGCCGCTTTCTCCAGGTCTTTGATGCGGTGGGCAATACGGCGAATGTTGGCGTTGTTGTTCTGCAGTTGAAACGGAGCAAAACCGATACGGCCCATGAAGTCGGGTGTGATGAGTTCACGGGCGCGGGCGTCGTCCACCAGGCCGGTGGCTAGCAGGGCGCTGATGCGGGTCTCCGTGTCGGCCTTGGCTTGGCGGCGAAGAATACCATTCAGTTTCTTCATGGCGTCCTGCCATGCCTGCAACGATGCCAGCTTTGCCTTCAGCTTATCGATGGCGTCGGGGTCTTCGCTGGAAATGCCGCCCTTGCCTACTGCTGCGGCCTTGCCTGCGTAGTGTTCGGCCCTCTTCTGCAATTCAAAGAAGTTCTCGTAGCCTTGGTGAATGCGTTCCCGATACCGGCGGTCGCCACGTTCGGAGTGATGGCCCACCAGAATCGGCTGACCGAAGGGAATAACCTGTGCCATGTCGTGCGCCTGGGCGTGTGCCGCGTCTGCCTGTTGTTCAGCCTGTGCGGCCTTGGCCTGATACCCTGCTTTCCGTGCTGCCTGCTTCGCTTCATAGGTGTTCATGATCTGATCTCCAAATGAGGTTTCGG
>JBAYOJ010000182.1:0-5832 GCA_041678385.1 Burkholderiaceae bacterium
AAGGAATGAACAACATGGAACTTTCCGGCGCCGATATCGTCGTGCGCTGCCTTGCCGAAGAAGGGGTCGACCACGTGTTCGGCTATCCCGGCGGCGCAGTGCTCTATATCTACGACGCAATTTACAAGCAAGACAATTTTACGCACGTGCTGGTGCGCCACGAACAGGCGGCCATACACGCGGCAGACGCTTATTCCCGCTCGTCCGACAAGGTCGGTGTGGCTTTGGTCACCAGCGGGCCGGGCGTCACCAACGCGGTTACCGGCATTGCCACTGCCTATATGGATTCCATTCCCATGGTGATCCTGAGCGGTCAGGTGCCTACAGCCGCCATCGGTGAAGACGCCTTCCAGGAATGTGATACGGTTGGCATTACCCGCCCCTGCGTCAAGCATAATTTCCTGGTGCGCGACGTCAAGGATCTCGCCGAGGTCATGCGCCGCGCCTTCTACATTGCCCGCACCGGCCGGCCAGGCCCCGTTCTGGTTGATATCCCCAAGGATGTCACCATGGCGACCTGCAAGTTTTCTCCCAAGCGCAGCGAAATCAAGATGCGCTCGTACGCGCCCGTAACCAAAGGCCATCTGGGGCAGATCAAGAAAGCCGTGCAAATGCTGCTGGCGGCCGAACGGCCCATGATTTACGCGGGTGGCGGGGTCGTTGCCTCGGGTGCCCACGAAGAGCTGAAACGCCTGGTTGATATGACGGGCGCGCCCTGCACCACGACGCTCATGGCCTTGGGCGCATTTCCGGCTTCCGACCCGCGTTTCGTCGGCATGCCGGGCATGCACGGCACCTACGAAGCCAATCTGGCCATGCAGAATTGCGATGTGCTGCTGGCAGTCGGTGCCCGCTTTGACGACCGGGTGGTGGGCAACCCGCGCCATTTTTCTCAGAACCCCCGCAAGATCATTCACATTGACATCGATCCGTCAACGATTTCCAAACGGGTGCGGGTGGATGTCCCTATCGTGGGCAACGTCAAGGACGTGCTTGATGACATGCTGCCTCTGTACGAGCAGGCGGCGGCGGAATCTCCCCGCAATGCCACGGCCTTGGGCAAATGGTGGGAACAGGTTGAAGGCTGGCGCGGCCGCCAATGCCTGGCTTACGAAAGCTCTGATTCCATCATCAAGCCACAATACGTCATTGAGAAGCTGTGGGAAGTCACTGGCGGCAATGCCATCGTGACTTCCGATGTGGGCCAGCACCAGATGTGGGCTGCCCAGTACTACAGGTTCGGCGCGCCGCGCCGCTGGCTGAATTCCGGCGGGCTGGGCACCATGGGGGTAGGCCTGCCCTACGCCATGGGTGCGCAAATGGCGAATCCTGATGCCGACATTGCGGTGGTGACCGGTGAAGGTTCCATTCAAATGAATATTCAGGAACTTTCCACGTGTAAACAATATCGCCTGACGCCCAAGATTCTCTGCCTCAACAACCGCTACCTTGGCATGGTGCGGCAATGGCAGCAGATCGAGTACGGCTCGCGTTATTCGGAATCCTACGTTGATGCGCTGCCCGATTTCGTCAAGCTGGTTGAAAGCTACGGCCATATCGGTATTCGGGTCGAGAACCCCGCCGACGTCGAACCGGCCATACGCGAGGCCTTCAACAAATATAAAGATCGTCTCGTGTTTCTCGACTTCATCACCGATCAGACGGAAAACGTCTGGCCCATGGTGAAAGCGGGCAGGGGGCTGACCGAAATGCTGCTCGGTTCAGAAGACCTGTAAGGAGAACGAAATGAAACACGTGATTTCCATCCTTCTGGAAAACGAACCTGGCGCGCTTTCGCGGGTGGTGGGTCTGTTTTCGGCCCGTGGATACAACATTGAAACATTGACGGTGGCGCCCACTGAAGATGCCACCCTGTCACGCATGACCATCGTCACCACCGGCTCCGACGAGATCATCGAGCAGATCACCAAGCATCTGAACCGGCTGGTGGATGTCGTCAAGGTCGTGGACCTTTCCGAAGGGCCGCACATTGAACGCGAGCTCATGCTGATCAAGGTGCGGGCGGTGGGCAAAGAGCGCGAAGAAATGAAGCGCATGGCCGATATCTTCCGTGGCCACATCGTCGACGTTACCGACAAGGTCTATACCATCGAACTGACGGGCGACCAGCAAAAGATCGAGGCCTTCATCTGCGCACTCGATCGCAGCGCCATACTTGAAACCGTGCGCACCGGCGTATCGGGCATCGGGCGTGGTGAACGTGTACTGAAACTTTAACGAAACCATTGAATTCTGGAGCACTACATGAAGGTTTTCTACGACAAGGATTGCGACCTTTCCCTCATCAAAGGCAAGACGGTTGCCATCATCGGCTACGGCTCGCAAGGTCATGCGCATGCGCTCAACCTGCATGATTCGGGCGTCAATGTAGTCGTCGGCCTGCGCAAGGGCGGGGCATCGTGGTCCAAGGCCGAAAATGCCGGCCTGAAGGTCAAGGAAGTTGCTGAAGCAGTTAAGGGCGCTGATCTGGTCATGATTCTGCTGCCCGACGAGAACATCGGTCAGGTCTATCGTGATCACGTTGCCGACAACATCAAGGCTGGCGCAGCGCTCGCTTTTGCTCACGGCTTCAACGTGCATTATGGTCAGGTTCAACCGCGCAACGACATCGACGTCATCATGGTCGCCCCCAAGGCGCCGGGTCATACCGTACGCGGCACCTACAACCAGGGCGGTGGTGTGCCTTCGCTGGTTGCCGTTCACCAGGACGTATCGGGCGCGGCGCGTGACGTCGGTCTGTCCTATGCCTGCGCTATTGGCAGCGGCCGTGCGGGCATCATCGAAACCACCTTCCGCGAAGAAACCGAGACCGACCTGTTCGGCGAACAGGCTGTGCTGTGCGGCGGCGCTGTCGAGCTGATCAAGGCCGGCTTCGAAACCCTGACAGAAGCAGGTTACGCCCCTGAAATGGCCTACTTCGAGTGCCTGCACGAACTCAAGCTGATCGTCGACCTGATTTACGAAGGCGGCATTGCCAACATGAATTACTCCATTTCCAACAATGCGGAATATGGCGAGTATGTCACTGGCACGAAAGTCATCGGCGAAGAGGCCCGCAAGGCCATGCGTGACTGCCTGAAGGATATTCAGACGGGTGAATACGCCAAGAACTTCATCGTGGAAAACGCCGCCGGTGCGCCGACCTTGCTTTCCCGCCGCCGTTTGAACGCCGAATCCGACATCGAGGTCGTAGGTGAAAAACTCCGCGCCATGATGCCCTGGATCGCCGCCAACAAGCTGGTAGACCAAAGCAAGAACTAAGGAATTTGCGGGCAGCGCCCGTAATCCGACCTTCTGCAGCCGTCGCATTGTCATGATGCGGCGGTTTTTTTTGCACTCCTGTAATTGATACAAATCAATCTTTTCTTGATACTAATAATGCGAATGGTTATCATTACATTTAATTTGAATGGAGCTCGCAAGAGGGGAGTGGAATGAGAAGGTCGCTCAATGTGTTCGGGACTGTCGTGCTGACGGGATTGTCTGCCGCGCAAGCGCAGACAGCGGGTGGCACTGGGCCGGTGCCGAGTCTCGGCGTCATTGAAGTCCAGGGTGAAGCTGATGTTCTGCCTGAAGGCAGCATCAGGGTCACGCGCCGTGTGCTCGAGGATCGCGACATTGACAGCTGGGAAGACTTCTCGCGGCGCGGCAACGCCGGTGTCAACTACAGCCGGGGAACGGATAGCGTCAATGTGCGCGGTATGGATCGCGACCGCGTTGTCACCCGTGTTGACGGAATACGCGTCCCTTGGCTGACGGACGGTTCCCGAGGAGAAGAGGGTGGCTTGAGCGCTATCGACTTCAGCAGCCTTTCCAGTGTGGATCTGGTTCGCGGTGCTGGATCCAGCGCATCCGGTTCACTCACGGGTTATCTCGATCTTCATACTCTGCAACCGGATGATTTGCTGAAGCCAGGGCAGAATTTCGGGTCTTTGATCAAGACAGGATTCGATTCCGCCGATGATGGGTGGGAAGGCCATGTCGCCTTGGCGGGCCGCCTGGTCAACGAAGATACCAAATGGCTGATTCAGGCAGGGCTGCGGCGTGGCCACGAAATGGACAACATGGGTACTGTTGGTGGTTACGGCGCTAATCGTGAGCAGAGGAATCCGGAAACCAGCAAGCAACATAACGTGTTGCTGAAGCTCCAGCATGACTGGGATTCCGTCAACCGTATCACCCTCTCGGGCGAATCCCTCCGATTGCGTCGTGATATCGATAATAGGCTGGAGCAAGGGCGCAGCACCAGCTATCCGGAAGGCGAGAACTGGACTCACAGTGAGCTTTCCCGGCAGCGTGTCTGGGCCGGTTATGGCTTCAGGTCCCGCGCGGAGCGTGCCGCGCTGGAATACGCCGACATCAAACTGTATTGGCAGGAAACTGAGCTGGACGGGCGTCAGGATGCCTTTCGTATCCCGGATGCGCGCGGCAATGTGTCCTTTGGGCCTTTTCCGGTTGGGCAGATTTATGGCTATGCCTATCCGTACGGCCCTTATGGCCGCAACAACGTGATCAAAGAGCGCGGGCATGGTGCGGTGGGCGAGTGGGGCGGTACCCTTGCAGGCGCAGGCCTGACGCATCGCTGGGCCATGGGTGCTGAATGGTATGCCAGCCGCAGCGAGCAGAACTCTTCCGGTTACGACAACTGCCCTGAAACCCTGCTGCCTGTTCCGCCCCGGTATAGCCTGGGCCCACGCGCCTGCGAATTCCTGCATACCAATCTGGCGGATGTGGCCAGCGCCAAGGGTACGCAATACTCTATTTGGCTAGAAGACGATATATCCTGGGGCGATGGCCGCTATGCCATCGTGCCTGCACTGCGCTACGACCATTACCGTTATCGGGCGCAGGATGGCGCGGGTTTCGACGCCAACCCCAATGTGGCGGCGGACCAATTACCCGATAACAGCGCTGGCCGTTTTTCGCCTTCTTTACTGCTCAGAATGCGGGCGGCTGATGACCTTACCTTTTATGCCAAGTACGGCTATGGGTTCAAGGCGCCCAGCAGCACACAGCTCTATATGAACTACGGCGTGCCTGGCACCTACCTGCGCGTCGGCAATCCGAATTTGCGCCCTGAAGTCAGCCGGGGATGGGAGTTGGGCATGGAATACGGCAATTCCCGACGAGGCATGCAACTGGCGATCTTTGATAACCGCTATCGTGACTTCATTGATGAAAATGTGCCCATCGCAGCAGACTCACCCGAATGGAATCCTGCATGGGCAGGCGTGTATCCCTTTGGTGTCACGGCCTACGCAAACCGTTCGCGTGTCCGTGTTTACGGTGCGGAACTAGGCGGTAATTGGGAATTCAACAGCAATTGGTATGGCTGGGGCAGTGTGGCATGGGCAAGGGGTCGCGATCAGGATACGCGCGAATACATTAATTCGGTGGCTCCGCTCAAAGCCATCGTCGGTATTGGCTATCGCCAGGAACACTGGGGCGCGGAAGCCATCGGCACTCTGGTGCGTCATCGTGACGAAGTGACCGACCCGGACACCGATGTCCAGGCACCTGGCTTCGGCTTGCTTGACCTGACGGCGTGGTGGAAACCTGCAGCAGTCAAAGGGATGCGACTCCAGGCAGGCGTATACAACGTATTCGACAAGAAATACTGGAATGCATTGAATGTCCGGACCGGCAGCGGCAGGACGGCGGATGCGCCCATAGACTATTACACAGAGCCCGGTCGGAGCTTCCGTATTTCCTTATCCTATCAATATTAGTATTATGAATAATAGTTCGCATTCTCATAAGGATTTATATGTCTATCAAGGATGATGAGCGGGCAAAACGTCTGCGTACCCA
>JBAYOJ010000183.1:0-5828 GCA_041678385.1 Burkholderiaceae bacterium
CCTGATTCAAGGCGTGCGCTTACTGTTCGATTTATTCAGAGGATCCCTTGGTACAATCAAGCGACTTTTCGGGAGAGCATATATGTCCATGGCTGATCGTGATGGTGTTATCTGGTATGACGGCAAACTGGTGCCCTGGCGTGACGCCACCACGCATGTACTGACCCATTCCCTGCACTACGGGCTGGCGGTATTCGAAGGCCTGCGCGCCTACAACACTGAACAGGGCCCGGCCATCTTCCGTCTGCACGACCACACGCGCCGGCTGTTCAATTCAGCTCATATCTATCAGATGCCCATCCCGTACACCCAGGAAGAGCTCAACGCAGCGCATTGCGAAGTCGTGCGCGCCAACGAGCTGGATTCCTGCTATATACGGCCTTTGGTGTTCTATGGCTCTGAAAAAATGGGCGTGTCACCCAAGGGCTCGACCGTGCATGTGGCGATTGCAGCTTGGTCCTGGGGGGCTTACCTGGGCGAAGAAGCCCTTAAAGCCGGCATCCGCGTAAAGATTTCCTCTTACGCCCGCCAGCACGTCAATGTGACCATGCCGCGCGCCAAAGTCGCCAGCACCTATGCGAATTCCATACTTGCCAACGCCGAAGCGCTCGACCACGGCTATGACGAAGCGATTCTGCTGGACACCGATGGCTTCGTGGCCGAAGGTGCAGGCGAAAACCTCTTCATCGTCAAGGACGGCGTCATTTACGAACCCGAAATCGCTTCAGCCCTGACCGGTATCACGCGCGCCAGCGTTCACACCCTGGCTTCTGATCTGGGCCTTCAACTGCAGACCCGCCGCCTGACCCGCGACGATCTCTACATTGCCGACGAAGCCTTCTTTTCAGGCACGGCAGCCGAAATCACCCCCATCCGTGAAATAGACGGCCGTCGCATCGGTGCCGGGCAGCGCGGGCCAGTCACCGAAAAACTGCAAAGTGCCTTTTTTGACGCGGTCAATGGCCGCAACCCCAAATATCGTCACTGGCTGACTCCGGTCTGATACGGTACAGCCCGCAAACCAGTCTCTTATCAGGAAACCACATGAGCAGTACGTCACAGAATCCCGTCGAACAGCAGGGCGAGACCGTCTACGTCGAAGCCAAAGACCTACCGGTCTATTGCCCCGGCCCCAAGGCGCCTCTCTGGAGCATGCACCCACGCGTGTACATCGAGATCGTCCAATCGGGCGGCGCCATCTGTCCGTACTGTGGCACAGCCTACCAACTCAAAGAAGGTGAAAAAGTTCACGGTCACTGATCGGGTGAAGACGGTTCGTGGCTGCTAGCGTCGATACCTCACCCTGCCCCGCTCCATCGTGGCTGCCAGGCGGACACGCGCAGACCCTGTACGGGGCGCTCGTCGTCCGCCATCACCGCATATCCTTCGTCAGAGAACGGGTCGACACACCAGACGGCGATTTCCTGGATTTCGACTGGGCGGGGCCAGGCTTGTTCGCCGACCGTCTGGTTGATGGGCACCACATACAGGGCGATCCGCAATTGCAAAGATCCGCCGCCCGTCGATGGATGCAGGAAGCCGACTGGTCTCAGTTGCACCAAAGCCCCGGTGCCCCTGCATTGGTGATCTTTCATGGTCTGGAAGGCAGCAGCCGCAGCCATTACGCCCAATCCATCGCTCAGTATTTCCGTGCTCGCGGCTGGATCACCGTCATTGCGCATTTTCGCGGCTGTTCCGGCTTCTCGAACAGGATGGCCCGTGCTTATTTTTCGGGCGACTCCGCCGATATCGCCTTCATCCTCGACACCGTCCGGCAGCGTGTGCCACTGGCGCGCTGGCACGCCGCGGGTGTGTCGCTGGGCGGCAATGCGATGCTGAAATATCTGGGTGAATCCGAACAGGATGCAAGCTGGCTACAGGCCGCTGCGGCCGTTTCAGTCCCACTGGATTTGGTCACTTGTGGGCGCACGTTGTCGGACACCTGGCATGGTCGCCAAATCTACTGTCGTTATTTTCTACGCACCATGCGGCCCAAGGTTCTGGAAAAGGCCCGACGCTTCCCGGGCACGATTGATGCACTGCGACTAGGACAAGTGCGCACGCTGCGGGAATTCGACGACCTGTATACGGCGCCGATGCACGGTTATCGCAATGCGCTCGATTACTGGACCCGGGCATCAAGCAAGCCACGCTTGAAGACCATTGCCATTCCCACACTGGTTTTGAATGCCCGCAACGACCCGTTTGTCCCGGCACCTTCACTGCCTGGCTCGCATGATTGCTCTGACCACGTGCTGCTGCACCAGCCTGCGGAAGGCGGCCATGCCGCTTTTGTGTGCGGCCCTTTGCCCGGCAACCTGAACTGGCTGCCTGCCCGCCTGGCCCGTTTCTTTGAATCCGGCAGCTGATGCTGGCCGATCACCGTTCCCCCTTGGCAGGGGATGCCGGCGCCATCATCTCCTGAAACGTTCCAGCAGGCTGCGGTCGGACTCCAGCCTGTCTCTAAGCTGGCGAATACGCACATCAAGCTGGGATTGCTCGTAAAAATCGCGCGTCATGCCCCGCGCCTGCTGCAGCTGTTCCACCGCAGCCGCCAAAGCCCCGGTAAGTTCGTAGAAATCCGCCATGCTGCGGCGCGCACCGGCATGCTGCCCCAGGCGTTCCTGACTCTGCGCAAGCAATTGCCGCAAGCGCGGAACTTCCGGCCAACGCTCGATATGGTCCTGCAAGGCCAGCAGCGCCTCTTGGTCGCGACCAGCCCCCTGCAGCGCTTCAACCTGCGCCAAAGCGACGCCTTGACTGGCTGGCCAGTGAACGATGGCCTGACGGGCCAGTTCAAGCGCACGATCAGCATCGCCCCTGGCCAGCGTAAGCGAAATCTCCAACCCTGCGAGCTGAGGCGCTTCGTGCCCTTCAGCGCGGGCCCGCTGCAAGGCCTGCTCGGCCTGGTCGAGATCGCGCCGTTTCGATGCTGCGTAAGCCAGCCCGAACCAGGCCGCCGAGCGCTGCACGCCAGTTTCCCGCTCAACTTCGGCACGCAGTGCGTCTTCAGCGGACCGCAGCGCCTGCCCGGCCCGTGCCTGTTCAATACGAAGCTTGGCACGCACATACCAGAACGCATCGCTGCTGACGTTTGACCGCTGCGCCATGCCCATGGCGCGGTTCTGGGCGTCGGACATACGCTGCACGGACAGGGGGTGAGTGCTGGTATAGACGTTTCCGCCTCGCTGATTCAGGCGCGACACGTTTTCAAGGCGCTCGAACATGCGCACCATCCCGCCCGGGTCGTAACCCGCCTTCGTCATCATGTCGAGACCAGCGCGGTCTGCTTCCTGCTCAGCCTGCCGGGAGAAACCCAGCTGGCGATCAACGGCGGCTGCCTGACCAAAGGCCGCTACGCCCATTGCCAGGTCGCCACTGCCCGACAAAGCGGCCAGCAACGCACCAGCAAGGGCAGCGATCATGGCGTGATTGGACTGGGCCTGTTGGGTCATACCCCGGGCGATATGGCGCTGCAGGACGTGCGCGATTTCGTGGGCCACCACCGAGGCCAGTTCCGACTCGGAACGGGCAGCGACGACCAGGCCACTGTTAATGCCGATATAGCCCCCGGGCAGCGCAAAAGCGTTGATCTGCGGGTCGCGCAAAGCAAAAACATTGATGCGGTCGGCCCCGGCGTCGGAGTGAGAGGCCAGCTTGCGGCCCATTTCGGTCAGGTACTGCAGGACATCCGGGTCGGCAATATAGCTGGGATCCCGGCGCCCTTGCTCCATGATGGCATCGCCTAGCGTGCGCTCAAGGCCCGGAGAAAGCTCGGCGGCGGACGCCACACCCATGCTGGGTATGCCCATGGGTTGGGCCGTGACCGACGGCGCTACCAGACACAGCCCGGCGACGGCCAGAGTCGCGCCAGCCAGCACCCGCCTGCCCAGGGCAGTGGATGTTGCAAGGAGTGGGTTACGGCTCATGACGCCCCTTCAGGAAACAACCGGCACGCCAGTCGCGCCCCCCTTCCGGGCACTGCGTTGCGGAAGACGATTGCGGGCAGACAGGCGCATGACAGTGGACAAGGCGTACAACACCCCGAAGACTTCAATAAACCCCGCCAGCACCCACATGGTCAGCCCGCCTATGGCCTGGTCGGTAATGGCAGTCATGCCCGGAATGGCACGGCCGCAAAGGTCGAAAATGGGATATAGATCGCGTTCCGTGAACGTGATGACCGCCCCCACAATGACCTGAGGCACCATGGTGATGATGGGGCAGAATACCCGCCCGCCTGGAGACAGCACGGCAGGCGGGCTGGGCCGCCGGTCAAGAATCAGATTCCAGTACATGAAGCCGCTGATCACCACAGACCAGTTCATGAGCCGGTACAGGCGCCAGTCGAGCATTGAATAGAACTGCACCGTGGGGATCAGGAAACCGATCACCAGAATGACGAACAGGAAGGGGACAAAAACGCGATGCGTAAGGACGCCTTCGATGGCCCGCCCACTGCGGGTACGGCGAAAATCCCGCAAGCGCACCCGCCAGCGCATGGACAGCCCTGCCCGGAGGACTTGGCCGGGATAGGCTGCCATGATGAGCAGCGGCCCTAAATGATGCAGCACCAGATGCTGCAGGCGGTGTATGAAGAACATGCGCTCGGCATAGTAGTCGAGCTGAGTGTGCATGGTGAGATAGAGAATCACCATGCCGGACCAGAACAGCACCCGCCGCGCCGTACTGACCCTGTGGACTCGCCCGCCGCGTATGAACAGCCAGGCCCCGCCCATAAAGCAGATCAGAAATGCCGGGGAGAATTCCCAGGGGATGAGCCAATCGAGATAATGCATGAGCGGAGTCCGGGTCGGGCGCTGACCTAATTAGTTTAATGCATGGCGCCGCTGGGCTCCCCAATGAATCTCACGGATGCCGGGATGAGCCTGCAGGCGGCGTGCGCGGCGCATGAGCTCTGCCCTTTGCGCAGGGGGGCAGTCGATCATGATGCTGGCACGCACCATCCCGGCCGGCTGCCCATAATCGATGCTGAGCTGGGCAATCTGGATATCATCGGCGTGCAGCTCACGATAGACATGGCGGCGCACGTCGGCGAGGTTCTCACGGGGGCAAACCACCGTGAGACGAGAAGAACCGCGGTCGGTCAAGACGGCCGGCTGCTGCACGCCCGCACGGCGCAGGAATAAATGAAACAAACGCATGAGGACTCCTGCCCTGATGCTGAGCACACCAGGAAACAACGCCCACGCAACGTGGACGTGTGATCATTTGGAATCGGCGGGAGTCTGCTTGCGTAAATTACGCGGAGGCTCCGTGCCACGAGCTGGGCACGGAGAGCGACGGATGGACCAAAAGCTCTAGTGCCCGGAGAAAAGCGCGTCGATCGGCAATCGACTACAACATTCGCCGGATTCGGTACTCACCGCGGCGCTCCATAAAGTGAAAACGTCTTCTAGTTTACTCAAAAATCGTTTATATGACAACGATTTACCGTTAATTCTTCAAAATAGTCCGACTGCACACCGGCACGCCCCTGACTGGATCAAATGGTCCCTGGAAAAGAAGAACGCGTAGAATACGGAATATGGAAACGCCCGATTTCGATGTCGCCATCCTTGGTGCCGGACCCGTCGGCAGTGCGTTGGCGTTGGCGCTCGCACGCAAGGCACCCGACCCCTCCCGTATTGCCCTTATCGCGCCAGCCCGACCCGCCTCGCATGGCAGCGGCCATGCCGCCTCGACAGGTGTTGACCCACGCAGCCTGGCCCTCAACCATGGCAGCCGCATCCACCTGGAAACCTTGTCCGCCTGGCCAGACAATGCGGCCGACATCCTGCAGGTCCATGTTTCCCAAAGACATCGTC
>JBAYOJ010000184.1:0-5826 GCA_041678385.1 Burkholderiaceae bacterium
CGTTGCCGATGGATGGTTCTGGTGCCGTTCATCTGACGGCAGAACAGGAACTGGCCGGGCTGTTCAGCGATATTGGGACGCTGAATGTGAGCGGTGAAGGTGCTGTGCGGGCCGACGGCACCGCCGAGGCCGACACCATCGACGCGTCGGGGTGGAATGTGGACAACCTGACGATTCATGCAGGCGAGGGGGATGACATCATCACGATTGCCGATGGCCAGACGGCTGTGGGCGGTGCAGGCGCCGATAGCTTCGTCATTTCCGCCACGGCCGGCGTCTCGTCTGTCATCACTGTCAGTGACTACGATGTAGAGCAGGGCGACATCATTGATCTCAGCCAGGTCGAGGGCTTCAACCTCTTCACCATGGAAGTCCGCGGTGCCGAGCACAATGGCACGGAATGGCAATGGGGGGATGGCTATACCGGTGATAGCGTGGGCATCTGGTTCAGCGGCGAGGCCGCGAACGTCGAAATCACCGGTGCCCGCTACGACACGATGAAGTTTGCGCTGCCGGAAGTCGCTGGCCTGGAAGGCTATGACACCATGCAGCTGAATATATCGGATGGGGGTGTACTGCGGGCGGGGGATGAAGCCGGCGAAATCCTGCGCGGTGGCGACGGCGGGCAGTTCCTGATCGGGGGCGCTCAGGCCGATGTGCTATCCGGGGGCGGCGGGCGTGATTTCTTTGTCTTGTCCAATGAAGAGAATTCCCGCCTCGACACTATGGACCGGATTATCGACCTGGATATCGGTGAAGATGTACTGGTCGGCAGTATGGCCATCCACCCAGGGGGCCTCATCGACGGCGGCAATCTCGTCAACTTGGATGAAGCCACTATTTCCAACGCGCTGAACGCCCAAAACTTTGGGGCCAACAGCGGCGCTTACTTCACAGTCGGTGAAGGCGAACAAACGCGCAGCTTCGTCGTCCTGAATGACGAACACGCCGGCTTCGACGCCCGTATCGACACCATCGTCGAAATCACCGGCGCCAGCGGCGAACTATCCTCGCTATCAGTCATAGGCGTCCCCGACGTCAACGTCCCAGGCGTCGTGAACGAAATAATGGCAGCCTGAACCGCTCGTTCACTGTAAAACCGCTACACAAAGCGGCCAGACCAGCAACCGCTGCCTGGCCGCTTTTTAATTGGGGGACAGCCCACGTTTTTGGCATAGGACAAACAGTTGTTTTCGCCGGTTCTTAACCAGGATCCAGCAGTATAAATGCGGGACAGCCCACGTTTTCCAGACTTCAGGTCGTTTTATGTTCTTGGAGCCGTCATGCCTCGTCGTCCTCGTCTAACCTTACCCCGGGTTCCGCTGCACGTGATTCAGCGCGGCAATAATCGGCAAATCTGTTTTCGGGATGCCGAGGATTACCTGTTTTATCTGGAGTGGCTGAAGGAATATGCCGACAAGGCGGGTTGTCGGGTTCATGCCTATGTGTTGATGGCCAACCATACGCATTTATTGATGAGTGCCGACCGTAGCGAGGCGCCGGGCGAGCTGATGAAGGCGCTGGGGCAGCGCTATGTGCAGTATTACAACCGTACTTATCAGCGTAGTGGCACGCTGTGGGAAGGGCGTTATCGCTCTTGCCTGGTGCAGGATGCTGCTTACTTTCTGACCTGCCAGCGCTATATTGAATTGAACCCGGTGCGCGCCGGAATAGTGGCGCATCCGGCCGACTATCGCTGGTCCAGCTACCGGGCGAACGCTCAAGGGGAAGACGATAAGCTGGTGAGGCCGCATGAGCTTTATCTTCGAATGGGACGGGCGGCCGGTAGTCGCCAGGCCGCTTATCGGGAACTGTTCCGCTATGAGCTTGAGCCTGGCTTGGTGGACCAACTTCGCCAGGCGACCAATGGCAATTATGTCCTGGGCAGCCCCCGTTTTGCGGATGAGCTCGCCTCAGTTCTAGGGCGGCGCGTGACACCCGGTCAACCCGGGCGGCCGCGAAAATCGCGTGAAGCACAAAGGGGTGGGGCAACCACATAGTGAAAAACGTGGTCTGACCCCATTTTAATTTCGGCTCAAATATTTCGTGTGGCAAATTGGCATGTTACCCTGAGGGCGGCACGTTTTCTCGGACTGGGGCGTGCTTTTTTGTTCGACCGACCCAAGGGGGCTGCGTGACTTTCCAGCAGGTTTGCACTTACCTTAGTTATGGTCGCTTGTCGCGGGTCGCGGCAATCGGCTGCATTGTATTTATCACTTCCCTGTTTTTGGCCTTATTCCTTGCGGCGCCAGCATGGGCCCAGGCGCAGGCTCAGCCTGAACCTGATTCGGCACAGCTTTCTTATGGCGCGTTGGCAGATGTGCTGGACGACCCGGCCGCGCGGGATAAGCTGGTCGGCCAACTGCGTGAGCTGGCCGAGGGGCAGGGCACAGAGGTGCCCCCTTCGACGCCGTCGGCAGCGTCCCGCGCTGGCGAGGCATGGGAAGCCGAAGAGGCGGTGCTGTCACAGCGCCTGGGCGGTGCTCTGCAGGCCATGACGGCTCAGTTGGGCAACGATATCGAAAACACGGTGGATGCCTTCAGGAACCTGGGTACCAGCGATGGCCTGACGGAAGGGAAGCTCAATGCCTGGGTGCCTGCGCTGCAGCTGCTGGCTTTGGTTATTGTGGTCACACTGATTGCTTATACCGTGCTGCGTGCAGTGGCACGCCTGCTATTCGGGCGGCTCAATACCTGGATACGCCGTGAGCCGGTTGTAAATGCAAAGGGCGCCGAGGCGCCGGCGGGCGAAAATATGCATCCCGCTGATGTCGTCGAACCGGGGGCACCACAAGCTGCGCGTCGCGGCGGTTTCCGGTCTCGCCACCGGTTCGGCGGGATCACGCTCAGCCGAAAACTCTTGGGCGTCCTGCTGGCGCTGGTCGTGGACGTCGGCGCCACTTTGCTCGCCGCGCTAGCAGGTTATGTCGCGGCAGCCGCCTTGTCTGATCGCGATGCGTCCAGCGCCGTCTTCGCCTTTCAGTTCCTGACGGCTTTTGCCCTGATCGAAGTGGCAAAGTCGGTGTCTCGGGCCGTGTTCGCAACCCGCTATGAGCACCTGCGCCTGCTGCCTATGCAGCCGGCGACCGCCGCCTACTGGAACCGCTGGATCACACTGCTGATGGCGCTGACAGGTTATTGCCTGCTGGTCGTGGTGCCGATCGGGCAGTCGGTGTTTGGGCTGTCCATTGCTCGCTTGATCAGCCTTGTCATTATGCTTTGTGTCTACATTACGGGCGTGCGCGTAGTCTGGAGCCAGAAGGCGGCCGTACGGGCCAACCTCATGGAGCAGGCCGGGAAGAACGATACAGCAGTTTTTGGAACACTACTGCGGGCATTGGCGCGAACCTGGCATTGGCTCGCCCTGGCTTATTTCACCGTCTTGTTTGTGGCTAGCCAGGCCGATCAGGCTGAAGCACTGGCGTTCATGGTCCAGGCTACCTTGCAGTCGCTGGTGGCCATCATTATCGGAGCCCTGCTGGCGGCCGGCCTGATCCGCCTTGAATCCCGCCATTTGGCGCTGCCTGAATCCTGGAATCGCAACTTTCCTTTATTGGAACGGCGCGTCAACGGCTACAAGGATCCCGCCCTGCGAGGCTTGCGGCTGGCTCTCTTGGTCGTTGTCGCGCTGCTGGTGTTCGACGCCTGGCGTGCCTTCGACCTGGCGGCATGGCTGGACTCAGACAGCGGCCGTGCCATGCTTGCTTTGATATTCAGAATAGGCGTAGTGCTGGCTGCGGCGGCGCTGGCCTGGACCGTACTCGCCAGCCTGATCGAGCACCGGCTCGGGGCCACCGACACGCGCCGCGCCAGCGAACGCGAGAAAACGTTGCTGATGCTGTTCCGCAATGCCGCTGCCATTGTGATCGTCACCATGACGGTGCTGGTCTTGCTTTCCCAGATCGGTATTGATATTGGCCCACTGATCGCCGGTGCCGGCGTGGTCGGCCTTGCCATCGGCTTTGGCGCGCAGAAGCTGGTTCAGGACGTGATCACCGGCGTGTTTATCCAGCTGGAAAACGGCATGAATCAGAATGATATTGTCGAAGTGGCGGGGCTGTTCGGTACTGTGGAAAAGATCACGGTCCGCTCAGTCGTCATCCGCACGCTGGACGGCGGCTACCACCTGATCCCTTTTTCCGCCATCAACACCGTCAGCAACCACACTCGCGACTTTGGTTACCACTACGGCGAATACAACATCGCCCACCGTGAAGATGTCGATCAGGCCGTGGCCGAGCTTGAGTTGGCGTTCCAGGAACTGATGCAGGATCCCGTACTTGCTGCCGAGGTGTTGGCAGACATCGAAATACCGGGCGTCACCGCCCTCAACGAGCGCGGATTCACAGTCCGCGTGCTCATCAAGACCACGCCGGGCAACCAGTGGGCCATCCAGCGGGGCTTCAATCGCCTGGTAAAACAGCGCTTCGACGCTGCCGGGATCGAACTGCCTTACCCGCAGACAGTCGTACACTTCGGCCGAGACCGCGACGGCCATGCCGCTGCGGTGGATGTGGACGTACGCGCCGTCGAGGCGCTGCGGCAGAGCACAGACTCGTTGTAAAAAATGGGGACAAAAAAAGGGGGACAGCCCACGATTTCCTGCGGAAATCGTGGGCTGTCCCCCTTTTTTCATTCTACTCAGTTGCGTTTTCCCAGTGCGGCGCGTGCTGCTTCTGCAATTGCCTGGGCGTCTACCTGGAAGTGGCGTCGCAGTTCGCTGCGGGTGTCGCTGCGGCCGAAGCCGTCGGTGCCGAGTGTCAGATAGCGGCGGCCGGTGGGCAGATAGGCGCGGATGGATTCCGGTACCAGGCGCACGTAGTCGCTGGCGGCGACGATGGGGCCGGCGCTGTCGGCCAGTTGGCGGGCGATGAAGCTGCGGCTGACGGCGTCGGCATCCGCCAGATCGGCGGAAACTACGGCCTGCCCTTCGCGTGCGAGCTCGCTCCAGCTGGTGATGCTATAGACGTCCACGGTAATGCCTTCGGCGGCCAGCTGTTCGGCAGCCTGGACCACTTCGGTCAGGATGGCGCCGGAACCCAGCAGCGTGGCGCGTTCGGGTTCCGCTGCGCCGCCCTGCGCTTCATAGCGCGCAAAATGGTAGGCGCCGCTGATCACATCTTCGTGTTTTTCTTCGGGCAAGGCGGGCTGGGCGTAGTTCTCGTTCATCACGGTCACGTAATAGAACACATCGCGCTGTTCATCCAGCATTTCGCGCATGCCGCGGTCAATGATGACGGCCAGTTCACCAGCGTATGCCGGGTCGTAGGATCGGCAATTGGGCACGGCCGCCGACCACAAGTGGCTGGCGCCGTCCTGGTGTTGCAGGCCTTCGCCGGCCAGGGTGGTGCGGCCGGAAGTGGCGCCTATCAGGAAGCCGCGCGGGCGCTGGTCGGCGGCGGCCCAGATCAGGTCGCCCACACGCTGGAAGCCGAACATCGAGTAATAGATGTAGAAGGGCAGCATGGCGTGGCCGTGCACGCTGTAGCTGGTGGCCGCGGCTGTCCAGCTGGAAATGGCGCCAGCCTCGCTGATGCCTTCTTCCAGAATCTGGCCGTCAATGGCTTCGCGATAGCTGAGCAGGGAACCGATGTCTTCGGGTTCGTAGCGCTGGCCTACGCTGGAATAAA
The DNA here is from genome assembly GCA_041678385.1 of Burkholderiaceae bacterium. Lineage (GTDB taxonomy): Bacteria > Pseudomonadota > Gammaproteobacteria > Burkholderiales > Burkholderiaceae_B > Yanghanlia. The sequence continues at coordinate 5,631 of JBAYOJ010000184.1, forward strand.
TGCCCACTTGTTTGAACAGGCTGGCCATGCCGAAGGTGCGCGCTTCGTCAGCGACGATGGGCACCAGCCGTGGGCCCAGGACGCCGTCCTTCAGCAGATTGCTCAACATGCGCACAAAAGCCATGGTGGTGGACATTTCGCGCTCTGAACCTTGCAGCGCAAACCGGGCATAGCCAGGCAGGGCGGGTACGGGTAC
>JBAYOJ010000185.1:0-5787 GCA_041678385.1 Burkholderiaceae bacterium
CCGGCAAGCAGAAAGCCTTTAACTCCCTGGTCGGCCAGGTCATGAAAGCCGCCAAGGGCAAGGCCAACCCTCAGCAGGTCAACGAGCTTCTTAAGCAGAAACTGGACGCTTAAGGCAGCGCCATGCCAGGCGCCGGTTCACACCCCATAGCGCACACGGTATGCCTGAACGGCATCCCGGTGTGCCGCCAAGCCTGTGTCAGCGTCCAGCACCGACATGATGTCGCCCAACGAAGCGATGCTGACCACAGGAATGCCATAGGTGTTCTGTACATCCTGCACGGCTGAATGAGCAGACAACGCATCGTCTGGCCCGGCGCGCTCCATGCGATCCAGCGCGATCAGCACTGCCGCAGGTTCGGCGCCAGCCTGACGAATGATCTGCACCGATTCCCGCACCGAGGTCCCCGCCGTAATGACGTCATCGATGATGACCACTTTACCTTGCAGCGGTGCGCCGACCAGCACACCGCCTTCGCCGTGATCCTTGGCTTCCTTGCGGTTGAAGGCGAACGGCACGTCGCGGCCGCCCATGGCAGGATGACGGGCCAGTGCTATGGAAGTCGCCGTTGACAAAGGAATACCCTTGTACGCCGGCCCGAACAACATGTCGAAGCCCAGCCCTGAATCGATCAGCGCCTGGGCGTAGAAGTCCGCCAGACGCCCCATGGAGAAGCCGGTATTGAACAGCCCGGCATTGAAGAAATAAGGGCTCAGACGCCCTGATTTGACCTTGAATTCGCCGAACCTGAGAACCCCTTGTTCAAGCGCAAAGCGCACAAAGTCGCTGCGATTGCCTGTCGTTGCCATATTTGCTTGCCTAAAACCCGGAAAACCGTAATTATCCGTCATGTCGCGCTCCCCGGGGCACCCTGGCAAGCTGGAACCTTTTCGCTCTCCTGGCATCTAAGCCCTATCGGATCCGGCATCCCCGCTCTTTCAATGCAGCACCCTTGCCCTGAGGAAGTCATCATGCACTCCCAGATTGCCGCCTGGTCCCCCGCCATGCTCAGCTTGCTTCGTATCGTCAGCGCCTACCTGCTGCTCTTGCACGGCACGGCCAAATTGCTGGGTGCGCCATATGCCCCCATGTTCGTCAACCTTGAACTTGCGTCAATTTACGGCGTGGCCGGCCTCATTGAACTCGTCTTTGGCGCACTGCTGCTGGTCGGCCTGTTCACCCGTGTTTCAGCCTTTATTGCGTCGGGCTTCACCGCCGCCGCCTATTTCGTCGGCCATGTGGCTCCCAACGGGAAGCTGCTGTTTCCCATGTTGAACGGCGGCGAATCGGCTGTATTGTTCTGCTTCGTGTTCCTGTATATTTTCTTCGTCGGGCCCGGCCCCTGGAGCATCGACGCCATGCGCCAGGCCGACTAGGCCCTGTAGCGCCGCGGGTCGCGGGGCTCCCGCCTCGGGGGCTGCATGCGTTAAAGTTCGGCTATTGACTTCAATCTGCTGGACTTCATGCGCATCATCACTGCCAACCTCAACGGCATCCGCTCTGCCGTATCCAAAGGGTTCCTCGATTGGATGCCCGAGCAAAACGCCGAATTCATCTGCCTCCAGGAACTCAAGGCTCAGGCCGCCAACATGACCGAAACCATGCTGGCGCCGCCGGGGTATCACGGTTACTTCCACTATGCCGAGAAAAAAGGCTATAGCGGCGTAGGCATCTATGCCCGTCGGCAGCCAGATCAGGTCGTGGAAGGGCTGGGAGTCCCGGAAATCGACGCCGAGGGCCGCTACCTGGAACTCGTCTACGACGGGCTGTCCATTATCTCGGTCTACCTCCCATCGGGTTCCAGCGGCGATCACCGCCAGGCTGCCAAGTTCGTCTTCATGGAACGCTTCTTCGCCCACCTGGAAGCATTGGCCCGTTGTGGGCGCGAAGTTGTGCTCTGTGGGGACTGGAACATCGCCCACCAGGAAATCGACCTCAAAAACTGGAAGGGCAACAGGAAGAACAGCGGTTTTCTGCCCGAAGAGCGTGAATGGCTGACTCGCGTGTTCACCGAACAGAAATGGGTGGACGTATACCGCAGCCTGCACCCTGAAGCCACCGGCGAAGCTTACACCTGGTGGAGCAACCGGGGGCAGGCCTGGGCCAATAACGTCGGCTGGCGGATTGATTATCAGATTGCCACGCCGGCCATTGCGGCAACGGCATCCCAGGCCGCCATCTACAAGGAACAACGCTTCAGCGACCACGCCCCGCTAACCATCGATTACGGATATTCGCTCTGAACCTGTGCCGCATGTTTGCTCATGCATCGACCCCGCCCAAAGGGGCATCACCCACACCGCCCCGCCGCTTGCTGCACCTCATGACCCAGCTTGCCGCAGCGCTGGCGGGTGGGCTGGCGCCGGTTGTCGCAAGCGGCATCATCATCCTGGACGACACCTGGCGGGAAGAAGGCGGGGCCCCGGGCAAGGAATGGGCGGGGTTCAGCGCCCATGAAACCCTTGCAGCCCAGCCGCAGTTTGCCGGCGTGCTTTCCTTCGCCACCCGCAATGGAAAATGGGGTGAAGCCAGCGGAACCTGGCTGGGCAACGACGAACGTCACGCCTACGTCCTTACCGCCGCCCATATCTACGAAGGCATCCCGGCCGATCCACGCGAATATTCCTTGCGTGACGGCAACGGAAACGAATTCCAGCCTGACAAACTGTGGATGCATCCACTGTGGAACCGGGACCTCAACCTGCGTGAAGGCTATGACCTGGCCATCCTGCGTATCCCTCGTCCGCTCGCCAACCTGGGCGAACCGCCCCTGCTCTATACTGGCAGCGGCGAGCACGGTCAGTTGCTGACCTTCGTAGGCTACGGCAATCGCGGTATTGGCTCCTTAGGTGAAGACGAACGTTACTCTGCACAGGCAAGCAAAACCGCGGCGCAAGGGGTGGTCGACGGCTGGGCCGATCTCGACCACAATGCCGCAAAGGATGAAAGTGCCGGCAATTATCTCGGCATCTATCTTGCCCGTGAAGACGGCAGCCTCGAAAACCCCCTGGGCGGCGACGCCCGCCCCCGCAGCCGCCTGGCGGGCCTGCTGGGCTCGGGTGACAGCGGCGGGCCGGCCTGGATGCAGGTCCGCGGGCAATGGGTGCTGGTCGGTGTGAGTTCGAACGGCGTGGGTAGCGCCCGCTACGGCGACACGTCATGGTTCGTACGTGTCTCTCCTCATCAAGCCTGGATACGCAACATCTTCCCGGGCGCACGTTTCACTGAATGAAGAAACCATGAAACCGCACGTATCCATCATTACCCTGGCAGTTGGCAACCTGGAAAAATCCGTCCGTTTCTACCGAGATGGCCTGGGCTGGAAAACCCGTGGCATTGTGGGTGCCGACTACGAATACGGCGCCGTTGCCTTCTTCGAATTGCAGCCCGGCCTTTGTCTGGCCTTATGGCCACGCGAAAGCCTGGCGCACGAAATCGGCATTGAGAGCCAGCCTCCTGCCATGACCGAATTCATGCTGAGCCACAATGTTGCCGAAAAAACAGAAGTCGAGCAGGTGCTGAAATTGGCGGAACAAGCCGGGGCGCAGATCATTCAGCCCGCCCACGATACCTTGCCTGGCGGGCATTCCGGCATTTTCAAGGACCCGGACGGCCACCTATGGGAAATCGCATGGAACCCACCACCACCGGCTGCTACTGAGCAGAATCCAGCGCCCTGATTTCGTGCCGTCTGAGATACAGCAGTCCCAGGCCCGGCAGCGCAATAAACACGGTAATCACGAAAAAACCAGGCCAGCCCAGCCACTCCACCAAAGGGGGAGTCAAGGGCCCGGCCAGATAGGTGCGCCCAACCGCAGACAGCGCAGACAACAGGGCGAACTGCGTCGCTGAGAATTCCTGCTTGCACAGCGCCATGAGCAACGCCACAAACGCTGCGGTGCCCAGGCCGCCGCAGAGGTTTTCCAGGACAACCACCCCGGCCATCGAATACAGATGGGGCGGGGTCACCGCAAGCAGCCAGTATCCAAAGTTGGACACCGCCTGCAACAGCCCGAATATCATCAATGACCGATAAAGGCCCAGGCGGGCCATGATGGCACCGCCGGCCAGGGCACCAAAGATGGTGGCAGCCAGGCCAAACACCTTGTTCACAGCGCCCACTTCCGTCCCGGTAAACCCCGCCCCACGCAACAGAAAAGTGGTGGACAGGGCACCGGCGAAAGCGTCGCCCAGCTTGTACAGAACGATGAGAAGGAGAATGCTGAGCGCACCGCGCCTGCGAAAAAATTCCACCAGCGGCTCGACGACGGCAACGGCCAGGGAACGCGGCGCGGCGGCAACCACTTCAGGTTCAGGTGCAATCAGGGTGGCAAACGCGCACAGCGCCATGAAGCCGCCCATCAGAAAATAAGTGTTATGCCAGCCCAGCCACTGATCTGCGATCACCAGCGCCAGGCCGCCCGACACTATCATGGCCAGGCGATAACCCAGCACTTTCACGGCGGCACCGGCGGCGCGTTCCTCGTTGCGCAGGACATCGGTACTGTAGGCATCGAAAGCGATGTCCTGGGTCGCCGAGAGGAAAGCCACCAGCACGGCCAACAGCGCCAGCGGCAACATGTGACTGCCCGGCGAATACAGCCCCATCGCAGCAATGGATGCAGCCAGTGCCAGTTGCGTGATCAGTATCCAGCCGCGCCGGCGGCCCAGGAATGGAAAAGCATAGCGATCGACGATGGGTGCCCAGAGGAACTTCAGGGTATAGGCCGACCCGATCAGAGTCAGGAAGCCGATGCTTTGCAGGGATACGCCATCGAGCGTCGCCCACGCCTGCAAAGTGCCCCCGGTCAGCGCCAGCGGCAAGCCGCTCGCAAAGCCGAGCACCAGCAGGGACATGACCCGTGGACTTAAATATACGCGCGTTGCTGCAGTGATGTTCGACCCCGCTCAGCTACCCGATTCAAAGCGATAGACGGCCAGCGTGCTGCGCCAGCCTGGCAGAAGTTTAACCTCTTTATCTTCCTTGAACGTCGCTGCATGCGTGATGCGCAGGCCCAGCGAGCCCGCCAGACCCTGAAAATCCTTGAGAGTGCACAAATGGATGTTGGGCGTGTTGTACCACTGGTAGGGCATCTCACCGGTGACAGGCATGCGCCCGCGCAGAATGGACCATCCGTGAGGCCAATAGCCGAAGTTTGGAAAGGAAACGATGCCATACCGCGCCACCCTTGCCATTTCCTTCAAAAGGCGTTCAGTGTTGAGCATGGACTGCAGGGTACGCGACAGCACTACCGTATCGAACTGGTGATCATCGAACAGCGCCAGGCCTTCTTCGAGGTTCTGCTGGATGACTCTCACCCCGCGACGCACACAGGCGATCACCTGCTGGTCGCTGAGTTCCACCCCCGCCCCCACACACTGTTTGTCATTCTGCAAGTGCGCCAGAAGCGTACCGTCGCCACACCCCAGGTCCAGGACACGGCTGCCCGGTTCGATCCAGCTGGCGATTCTTTTAAGGTCGGCCCGCACGTGGACTGGCGGCTTGGCACTGATATGGTTCACGCTAGTATCCCCGTGCTGCGGCGACGCTCTGGAAGGCCCAGGCCGGCTGCTATCCGGTCGAAATACCCTTGCACCACCGCGTGATAACGAATGTCGCCCAACAGGAAAGCATCGTGCCCATGCGGGGCGTCGATTTCTGCGTAAGTCACGGCGCAGGTGTTCTTCAGCAGCGCCCTGACGATTTCACGCGACTGCGCCGGCGGGAAACGCCAGTCGGTCGTGAAGGAAACGAGCAGGAAATCGGCCTGTGCGGGTTCCAGGGCG
>JBAYOJ010000186.1:0-5768 GCA_041678385.1 Burkholderiaceae bacterium
ACGATCTTCTACACCAGCCGCGCCGCCGTATAGAACCCGAACACCGTCGCCGCCAGACTGCCCAGCAGGCTGACGCCCGCATAGCCGCCCGCCGATAGATAAGCCCCCCGCATCAGCATGGCCACAGTTTCGCCCGAAAACGTCGAAAACGTCGTCATCCCGCCCAGAAACCCTGTCAGCAGAAACAGGCGCAGCCAGATAGGGACACCAGGCTGGCCGGCAAGCAGGCCCAGCAACAGGCCCACAAGATAACCGCCGCCCAGATTGACCGCCAGCGTTCCCCAAGGCCAGATCGCGCCCGGGCCGTTCAGCCACAGCCCCAGCAGCCAGCGGCATAGGGCCCCCAGCGCAGCGCCCACAGCAACCACCAATGCGTTGGAGAAAGTCAGCATCACCGCGGCCTGGTAAAAAGCTCAGGGCGCCTCGGAACCCGGCAGCGGTGCATGCTCGCGAATGTAATCGCGCACCAACTCGACATCGCAGGCCATGTTCACCACCCGCTGCGGCAACGTAGCCAGATCAGCCAGATGCGGCGGTACAGGAGGCTCTTGCCCTGTTGCCTCAAGTATCGTTTCGGCAAACTTCGCGGGCAGTGCCGTTTCCAGAACCAGCATGGGGATGCCTGCTTCCACAAAATCGGCTGCAACCTTTACGCCATCAGCCGTGTGCGGGTCAATCAGCACCCCTGCTTCGCTTTTCACGCGCCTGATGGTGTCCAGACGGTCGGCATGCGAACTCGTACCCGAAACAAAACCAAAACGCCCTTCGAATTCAGGCTTCAGGGCGCTGAGATCAAACTGGCCTCGCTGTTCGAGTTCCTGCCACAGCCCACGCAAGCGCGCCGGGTCGCGACCCAGCAGATCGAACACGAAACGCTCGAAATTGGACGCCTTGGAAATATCCATGGAAGGGCTGGACGTCGCATGCGTCTGCTCGGAAGAGCGCGGGCGATAAACCCCCGTGCGGAAGAACTCTTCCAGGACATTGTTTTCGTTGGTGGCCAGCACCAGCCTGCGCACCGGCAAGCCCATTTCTCGTGCAATATGGCCGGCCAGAATATTGCCAAAATTGCCCGACGGAACAGAAAAGGAGACCTGCCCGCCCTTGCCAGCTTCAGTGGCCCGCAACCACCCCCAGAAGTAGTACACCACCTGGGCCGCAATGCGCGCCCAGTTGATGGAATTCACTGCCCCCAGGCGATAGGCATTTTTGAATTCCAGGTCGCCAGCCAATTTCTTGACGACGTCCTGGCAATCATCAAACACGCCATCCACGGCTATATTGTGGATATTTTCATCCTGCAACGAATACATCTGCGCACGCTGGAAAGCGCTCATGCGACCCTGTGGTGAAAGCATGAACACGGTGACCCCACGCTTGCCGCGCATCGCATATTCTGCTGCCGAACCCGTATCGCCCGACGTGGCGCCCAGAATATTCAGCGTGGCGGCCCGTTGCTGCAGTACGTATTCAAAAACCTGACCCAGGAACTGCATGGCCATGTCCTTGAAGGCCAGCGTCGGCCCTTCGGACAGCCCGAGCAGGCTTATCCCCGCCCCCAACGGCTTGACGGGCACCATCTCGGGGCCCGGGAAAGCCTCGCGACTGTATGCCGCACGCGTAAGCGCAAGCAGATCGTCACGCGGGATATCATCAATGAACAGCGCCAGAATCTCGGCTGCCAATTCCGCGTAGCCCAGGGTGCGCCAGTGTTCGAGCGTGGCTGCAGTAACCTGGGGGATGGTTTCTGGCATGGCCAGCCCACCGTCAGGTGCCAGCCCTTCAAGAAGAATGTCGCAAAAAGGCTGGGGCGGCATGCCACCCCTGGTGGATACGTATTTCATATCAGTTCTTCGACACGCAAGCGGGTCACTTCGGAACGCACAAAAGCCAGCTCATGCATCTTTTCAATGGCGGCTGTAACAGAACCTTCGCGGGCAAGATGCAGCAGGAAAATGATGGATGCTTCCCCAGGCCCGCTGGGTTCCTGAAACATCGAACCGATGGAAATGCCGGCATCGGCCAGAATGCGGGAGATCTCTGACAACACCCCCGGGCGGTCTTCGACACGCAGCCGCAGGTAAGAGGATGATTCAATGTCGTCAGCCGCCAGGATGGGGATGTCCTTCACGGCATCCGGCTGAAAGGCCAGATGCGGCACACGATGCTCGGGGTCTGCCGACTCAAGCCGGGCGACATCGACCAGATCAGCCACGACCGCAGAGGCTGTCGGCATTTCGCCTGCACCCTGCCCGTAATATAGCGTCGGCCCCACAGTGTCGCCGTAGACCAATACCGCATTCATGGCGCCATCTACGTTGGCAAGCAGGCAATTGGTGGGTATGAGCGTAGGATGAACGCGCAGCTCGATGCCGTCGGCGCGGTGACGCGTAATACCCAGCAGCTTGATGCGATAACCCAGTCGTGCAGCATGTTGTATGTCTTCGGCTTCCAGCTTGGCGATACCTTCGATGTAGGCTTTATCAAACTGCACCGGAATCCCAAAAGCCATGGACGCCAGCAGGGTCAGCTTATGGGCGGCATCCACACCTTCGATATCAAAAGTGGGGTCGGCTTCGGCATAACCCAGCCGCTGCGCTTCAGCCAGCACCGTATTGAAAGGCAGCCCACGCGACTGCATTTCGGACAGGATGAAGTTGGTCGTGCCATTGATGATGCCGGCAATCCACTCAATACGATTGGCGGTCAGGCCTTCGCGCATTGCCTTGATGATGGGAATGCCGCCGGCAACTGCGGCCTCGAAGGCAACCATCACGCCTTGTTCGCTGGCCGCATCGAAAATCTCATTGCCATGCTTCGCCAGCAACGCCTTGTTGGCAGTGACCACATGCTTGCCTTGGCGGATCGCTTCCATCACCCATTCAAGCGCCATGGTTTCGCCACCAATCAGCTCAACCACAATATCGATCTTGGGATCACGGGCGATTTCCAGGCCATCGGTGGTGATCTTCACCTTACTGTCGCCCAGCAGTTTGCGGGCCTTTTCCACATCACGAACGGCAACGGCCGTGATTTCAATGCGCCGCCCGGCACGACGGGCGATTTCCTCGGCATTGTTCAGCAATACCTTCCAGGTCCCACCCCCGACCACGCCCAACCCCAGGAGGCCGACCCTGATGGGTGCGGTCGCCTTGCGTAACTTCTTGCTGGATTTTTTCTTGTCGGTTGTCATTTCCCTACACCATCCTTTCGGAACATGTCCTTGATGCCGCGTACCGCCTGTCTGGTGCGCTGTTCGTTTTCAATCATGGCAAAGCGCACGTAGCCGTCACCATATTCGCCAAAGCCAACGCCCGGGGACACAGCCACTTTGGCATCGGCCAGCAAGCGCTTGGAGAATTCCAGCGAACCTATGGCACGGTAGGCTTCGGGAATGCGGGCCCAGATATACATCGAGGCCTTGGGCAGATCGACCGGCCACCCGGCTTCGTGCAGCCCCTTGGCCAGCACATCGCGACGGTTCTGGTACTGTGCCACCACCTCGGCAACGCACTCTTGCGGGCCTTCGAGCGCCGCGATGGATGCCACCTGTATAGGCGTAAAGGTGCCGTAATCGTGATAGCTCTTGATGCGGGCCAAGGCATTGACCAGCTGCTGGTTGCCCACCATGAACCCTACACGCCAGCCAGCCATGTTGTAGCTCTTGCTCATGGTAAAGAATTCAACAGCGACATCGCGCGCACCTTCGACCTGCATGATTGAAGGCGCCACATAACCATCGAAAGTGATATCGGCGTAAGCGAGGTCGTGGACCACCAGGATGTTGTGCTCGCGGGCGAGCGCAATAATGCGTTCGAAGAAGGACAAATCGACGCACTGGGCCGTAGGGTTGCTGGGGAAACCCAGAATCATCATCTTGGGCCGTGGAATAGTCTCGCGCACTGCGCGTTCGATTTCCTCGAAGAAATCAAGCCCCGGCACAATGGGCACGGAGCGGATATTGGCGCCAGCAATCACCGCACCGTAAATATGGATGGGGTAGCTGGGGTTGGGCACCAGCACCGTGTCACCCCGATCAAGCGTGGCCAGCATAAGATGCGCCAGCCCTTCCTTGGAGCCTATTGTGACTATGGCTTCGGAATCAGGGTCGATCTGTACGCCGAAACGCCGCTCGTACCAGCCTGAAATCGCCTTGCGCAGGCGTGGAATGCCCTTGGACACCGAATAACCATGCGTGTCGGGACGGTGAACCGCTTCCACCAGTTTGTCGACAATGTGCTTGGGAGTCGGGCCGTCGGGGTTGCCCATCGACATATCAATGATGTCTTCACCACGCCTGCGCGCCGCCATTTTCAGCTCTCCCGTGATATTGAAAACATACGGGGGCAGTCGCTCAATGCGTGGAAACGTGCTCATGGTGATCCTTGACTTGAAGAAAAGGGAAAACGGGAAAAAGGCCGTGGCTGGGAACGCGGATTAATGATGGTTGCGTTGCAACAAACTCATTAATCTAGCGTAAACACCGGATCTGCGGCAAATAGTGCTTAGTTTAATCGATTCCACAGTCACTCCCGGGCCCGCGATCTGCTTCTGCATGCGCTATGATGAAACTCACTTCGGGAGTCACTCTTGCTACTACAGAAAGAAACCAACCCGGGGCTGAATACCGTCACCGCCTATGGCGAGGGATACATCGAAATCAACGGTGAGCGCTACCGCTACCCCGTGCGTTTCAGCCCCGAAGGGCCAGTCGAACCCTGGCCCGTCGAACATGCCGCACAACTGACGATTGCCGCACTGCGGGAAATCGCCGGAATCAAACAGGCCGAAGCCGACCCGCTGGCCTTCCTGGATGGCACCCCAACCCTTGTGCCTTCTGGCATCGAAATCGTGCTTCTGGGCACCGGTACCCGCCAGGTCATGCTTGCGCAATCGGTGGCTGCCCCCCTATTGGCCCTGGGTATAGGCGTGGAAGCCATGTCCACGCAAGCGGCCGCCCGTACGTACAACATTCTCATGTCGGAAGGACGGCGCGTGGTCGCCGCGATGATACCCACTCAGGAGAACGAATGACCCCGAACCCCAGCGTCGCCCTCGGCGAGCCTGTACCCCCCTTCAGTGTTGCTTCCACCCAGGGGGACATCACGCTTGAAAGTCTGAAAGGCCAGCAAACCGTGCTGTACTTCTACCCCAAGGACAACACGCCGGGCTGCACGACACAGGCCCAGGGCTTTCGCGATCACCACAACGACTTCCTGGCTGCGGGCGCCCGCATCCTCGGCGTATCGCGCGACTCACTGAAATCTCACGAAAATTTCATCGCCAAGCACGAACTGCCATTCGCTCTGATCTCCGACCCCGACGAACAGCTATGCCAGCTTTTCGGGGTCATCAAGATGAAAAACATGTATGGAAAGCAGGTGCGCGGCATCGAACGCAGCACCTTCCTCATTGATGCTGACGGCGTACTGCGTCGCGAATGGCGGGGGCTGCGTGTACCCGGTCATGTCGAAACCGTCCTTCAGGCCATACACCAGGGCGACTGATCCGTCCGCCGACCACATTAGGAGCACAAGGCCATGCCGTTACCGAAACTGCCCACCCGCATGGGAGACAGGATCACAGAGGAAGATGCCGGCAATTTTGATGTCGAAATCCAACCAGCCGCCGCAGCTCCGGCCGAACCGGCCACAGCCGGCAAGGTTGTGAAAACCGCCATGAAAAGCGCGGCGCGCACAGCCGCCAAGAAAACCACGGCCACCAAGAAAACAACTGCAGCCAAGACGACACGCCCCAAGGCTGCGTCC
>JBAYOJ010000187.1:0-5762 GCA_041678385.1 Burkholderiaceae bacterium
ACATTCGACGATCTCTTCATTGCTATGCAGCACGGCGTTAAACTCCTGCACCAGAGGCTGGATATCACTTGGGAAACGTCCTTCGATGCGGGCGGCACGTCCCGCGCGCACGTCGGCGAGCCGTTCCCGCAACAAAGCCAGTGGCCTCAGGCCGACCACTACCTGAACCACTGCCGCTACGGTGAGGCCCAGGGCAAGAAGACCCAGAAAAACGGCCATCAGTACGCGGAACTCACCCAGCGGGCGCTCGACACTGCTGTTGTCGGCTGCAACAACAAGCCGATATGTCGCAGCCCCTTCGGGCGGAGTGACGACACGCTGTAGCGCCAGCATGGTGCTGCCTTCCGGCCCTGCAAGTGAGACCATGTTTCCATAGGTAGTTTCAGAAGCATCGGCAGGCAGTTTCAGCGTCTGATCCCAGAGTGACCGGGAATGAAAAACGGATTCCGCAGGCCCATCGTTTGAGAGCCGGTCGATCTGCCAGTACAGGCCCGAATAGGGCTGTTCAAGGCGTGGGTCAGAAAGGTCGAACGCCAGCGAAGGCGTGCCCTGTTCGTCGACCGTCAGTGCCGCGACGAGCTGGTTCATGTGGACAGTCAGTTCCAACGTCAACTGGCGTGCTATGTGCTGTCGAAAGAGGTCGGAAAGCGCCCAGCCGGCCACCAGTACAGACACCAGAATCCACGTCAAGGTGCCCACAAGCAAGCGGCCCCGCAAAGAATGAGGCAGAGCGCTGCGTAGCGGCTTCACCTTTTGACTCCGTTAGTCCCAAGCACCCCGCCCGATTCCCGTACTGCAGTCGACTCGCCGGCGTAGGCGGCCCCTGGAGCTTCCGCGTTCATGCGATAACCAAGGCCGCGTACGGTCTCGATAGAGCCTTTGGGCAGTTTCTTGCGCAAGCGCCCGATGAAGACATCGATGGTGTTCGAATCCCGTTCGAAGTCCTGGGCATAGATATGGTCGACAAGTTCGCTGCGCGACACGATTTCTCCAGCCCGCTGCATCAGTACGGCCAGGACCCGGTATTCATGGCCGGTAAGGCTGAGCGCTTCACCATCGACCGTGACGCGTGCCTGGCGAGTATCCAGCACGATATTGCCACTTGTCCATTGCGCACTGGCATGCCGCCCGCTACGCCGGATCAGTGCACGCAGCCGCGCCAGCAGCTCTTCCATGTGGAAAGGCTTGGTAAGGTAGTCATCGGCACCTGCATCCATTCCGCTGACCTTCTCGTGCCAGTTATCGCGTGCGGTAAGGATCAACACGGGCATGTCACGGCCCGCATCGCGCCACTTGCGCAGCACAGTCAGACCGTCCATGACGGGAAGGCCAAGGTCGAGCACCACGGCATCGTAGGTTTCCACATCACCCATGTAATGCGCATCGGCACCGTCCCCAGCGTGGTCCACGACGTAACCGGCATCCGCCAGTGCGTGGCCCAGCTGCCCGGCCAGAGCGGTGTTGTCTTCCACCACCAGAATACGCATTAGTCGCCGTTCCTTCGTTCAATGTCACGGCCCTTCACCTTGATCACCGTTCCGGTGGTGGCGTCCACCTTCATTTTAAGAACGGAGCCAGCGGGCTGGAGCAACTTGATCTCGTACACATAGGAGCCGTCGTCATCTTCGAATTCTATCTCGACGGGCTCCCCCGGGTAATCGCGGCCAACGATGTCAAGCACCTGTCGCAACGAAAGCACTTCGCCCGACATCAGCGCCTTGCGTGCGCGGTCGTGGTCTTTGTCATCCCGCGTGTAGCCGACCACGGGTGGAAGCGCCAGAAGCGCCACCAGAGTGGACACGAGCACGATGTGCCGCGCACTGCGACGGCACCGGCGTGAAGCAGCACCGGAGCGGCAAGCGGTACCGGAAACCGCCGGAGAAAAAGACGTGGCGTGGTTCATCATGATGTTCCTGATTCGGGGCCTGGAGCGGCGCGTTCATTAAAGCTTTTTATAACGTTTGCAACATGAACGCCACATGAACAACGGCTTCATCAAGCATTCATGCGTGGGATTACAGAATGCAAGCATGCATCAACGGCACGGCCTCAATCCCGAAGGCACGGCCACCTCTCCAACCTTAAGGAGCCCACCATGTTGAATCGCTACAAAAAAACCGCCGTCGTCATTGCGCTGAGCGGGGCCACCGCCCTTACGGGCCTGGCCTATGCGCAGGTACGTTCACCCGAAGACGGGACGCGGCTCTCTCAAAGCCAATCTACCCAGCTGGTTCAGAATGACCAGAACGCCCGACAAGGGGCGACGGATAACTGGCTGAATCTTGGCCAAATCTACGACAAGCTCGAAGCCTCAGGCTACACAGACATTCGCGAAATCGAACGCGAACGCGACGGCTATGAGGCCAAGGCCCGCGACCCGGACGGCCAGTCTGTCAAGTTGTATGTTGAACCGATCGAAGGCCGGATCGTCGACAAGAAACTGCGGAACCGGGACGGAAAGCGTGATCGCGACAGGCGTGACGAGCGTTATTAAAGAGCTGTGTGACGGCTCAAGGCGAATCACACGTTATCAATAAACAAGGGGGCGGCGTCCGGTGCTGCCGGCACATAACCGCTCCCGCACGCACTGCCTTGTACGAGACAGCAGGAGCAACAAAATGAAGACCCGAATCGTGCTTGCCGGCTTCCTCGGCCTGCTTACTGCCGCCTGGGCATGGGACGCGCTGTTTGTGCACCCCATGGTCGGCGATCTACCCTGGCTGTTGCGTCAGCACGGCCTTTACTTGACCGGCCTTTTGGCGATCGGACTTATGTCCATGGTAATGGTGCTGGCTATTCGGCCCGCCTGGCTTGAAGGTCCGTTGGGCGGTATGGACAAAATCTACCATCTGCACAAATGGGGCGGCATTCTCGCGATCGCGTTCAGTGCAGCCCATTGGCTGATGGACATGGCCAGCGACCCGCTGAAAGACATGTTCGGCAAGTCCGGTCGCCCTGCCAAGGAAGCGGTGCTGTTCCTTATGCAACCGCTGCGCTCCGAAGCCAAGGATGTTGGGGAATTCGTCATTTACATCCTGCTTGGGCTGCTTGTGCTGGCGTTATGGAAACGTTTTCCGTACCGCCCATGGCGCCTGCTTCACAAAGCGATGCCCATTCTTTACCTGACGCTCGTTTTCCATGTCGTGGCGCTCATGCCGCTTGCCTATTGGTCAGGCCCCACCGGGCTGTTGCAATCCGTGTTGCTGACGGCCGGCTCCGCAGCTGCCGCCATTTCGCTGACGCAGCGCATCGGACGTCGTCGTCGGCATAAAGGCCGCATTCAGGCAATCACCCGGCGTGGCGATGTGCTAGAAGTGGTGTGCGACCCTGGTCCAGCCTGGGCAGGGCATCGGGCAGGCCAATTCGCATTCGTGACATTCGACCGCTTGGAAGGTGCGCACCCCTTCACGATCGCCAGTGCACCGAAGCCCGGTACACGCCAGATCACTTTCCAGATCAAGGCGTTGGGCGACTACACCCGCAAACTCGCGCACCAGTTAAGCGTGGGCCAGAATGTCACCGTGGAAGGACCCTATGGACGACTGAACTGGCGCGGTGGCCGCAAAAATGCTGAACAAATATGGGTTGCAGGCGGGATTGGGGTAACCCCTTTCTTAGCATGGCTGGAAAGCATGCAACATGCGCCGACCACCGTGCCTGTGACGATGCACTATTGCGTGCGCAGTGCTGCGACCGACCCATTTGTGGGCCGCGTGCGGCAGCTCTGTGTAGAGCTGTCCAATGTGACGCTGCACGTACATGACGCCAGCCAGGCGGATCGCCTTGATGCCATGCAGCTGCTGGCTGATGGCGGCCCACGTAATGGCAAAATGGACATCTGGTTCTGTGGCCCCGTAGGTTTCGCGAAAAGTCTGAACGACAATCTGCGCAAAGTGATTGGCCGTGGCCTGCGCATGCACCGCGAAGTCTTTGATATGCGGTAATTCTAATCGACATAGTGTGCATCTAATATGAGCTGCACACTACCACCCCACCCGGCATGCTGCGCCGAGACCCGTGAGAGTCGAATACCGGTCATTTTTGATATTTTCTTGATAAAAAATTGATACCGATTTACCTGATGAAAAATTACGCTGACACTCATTAGTTCCACAAGGGTTAGCTATAGGCCACCAAACTGGGGGAGAGCCATGAGTTCAGGTAAACAGGCAACAGTTGACCAGCAGTCCGCATGCTCACAACAGGCTGCGGAGGTATCCATCGTCCTTCCGGTATACAACGAATGGGATGTGATCAACCGTTTACACCGCCGCCTTTCGACATCTTTGTCCGCGTTGGACATTTCCTATGAACTGCTGTTTGTCGATGATGGCAGCACAGACGGAAGTCAGGCAATACTATCGGAAATCACCAAAGTCGACCCAACTGTTCGGCTGACGTCGTTCGACCGCCACTACGGCAAGGAAGCAGCTTTACGCAGCGGCCTTGCTCAGGCGGCAGGTAAAGCGGTCATTATCATGGATGCTGACCTTCAAGACCCTCCGGAGCTCGTCCCTCGTATGCTGATAGCGTGGCGTCATGGCGCTGAAGCCGTATTGATGCGACCCCTGTCAGAGGGTCGCACGACATTGACCCGCATAAGCAGAAGACTTATAGACTATGGTTTGAAATTCATCGCCAATATCGATCTACCGGAGCATCGCGTGGATTTCATGCTCTATGACCGTAAAGTGTTGACCGCATTGAATTTGACCATCGACCGCAAGCGCTACATGAAGGCCATCTTTTCCTGGATGAGCGTGCGGCAAGCTGTTATCGACTATGAGAGGGCACGCCGTATTGCGCCGACATCGCGGCGATTCACTCCTCGTCCCCGGAAGCAAAGATCATGTCCATTAACCACTCGATAAAAATGTTGATCGTCGAGGATCATGCAAATCTGGCGACCAATTTGCTGGAGTTTTTCTCCGATACTCGGTACGTGCTTGACTTCGCCTCCGATGGGTTAACCGCCCTGCATCTTATTGCCACAAACCAATACGACGTCATCGTTCTCGACATCATGCTGCCCGGACTCTCGGGCTTTGAGCTGTGTCGGGGCATGCGCGAGGACCTGCAATGCGCAACCCCCGTGATCATCATGACTTCGAAAGACCAGCTGCAGGACAAAGAACAGGGTTTCAATGTCGGCGCCGATGACTATCTCGTCAAACCCTTTAATCTGCGGGAATTACAACTGAGGGTTGACGCTCTCTATCGTCGAAAGGAAGGATATAGCACAACGACGGACATCAGCATTCCCGGTATCCTTTTTAATCCAGGCACCTTCATGGTCAGCACTGCCGATGGCCGAAAGCTCGAACTATCCGGAACAGCGGCCCGTATCTTTGAGGAGCTGATCAAGGCCTATCCGAACTTTCTTTCGTATACCGAAATACAGGACCGAGTCTGGGGCGAAAAAGAGGTGGATATGAACACCTTGCGCACCCATGTTTATTCGCTCAGAAGACTGCTGCAAGACACTTTTTCCTACCCCATGATCAAAACCATGCATGGACGCGGTTACCGACTGCTATCGCCTACGCAGGAAAACTGATGCGCGGTCGCTCTATCTCGCAGCGTGTATATCGCGCTATTCTCTTGATCAGCCTCATCAACATCGTCGCCATGGTCGGCACGGTCCTGGTCGTCAATGAAGACCTTGAGCAAACCATGCTGGAAGTTGAGTTCGCCCAAGAGCGCGACTACATCATCATGAACCACGTGGGCGACGAGGTGCTGGTCTGGGATACGCCCAGCCT
>JBAYOJ010000188.1:0-5739 GCA_041678385.1 Burkholderiaceae bacterium
GATCACGGCGTAGGCGTAGAGGCCTTGTTCCAGCAGAATATCGTGGCGGGGTTGCCGGTCGCGCTGGAAACCGGTGTAGGCTTGAACCGGCATCGGCAGCGCGTCTTCCTGGACGTGCATCTGCCGCCCACCCTCAGCGGATATCAGGATAGCTTTGGGGTGCTGTACGATCATTCCGACATCGAAGGTGTGGACAACCAGCGCTACGGGATAGGCTGGAAGCGCCGCCAGGAACGCAAAGGCGCCGGCGACAGCCGTGTCGAATATGAAACCCAGTGGGGGTTGGTGGCGGCTCATGATCGCACCCGTATTGATGGCGCCGAGGACTTTACCGTACCGACACTGGTTGGCACCTGGCAGTGGCTGCGCCGCGATGTCGATTCCAAATACGACCCGCGCGAAGGTCATCTGATCGACGTGGGGCTGGGCGCAGGGGTGACACTGGATAAGGGTGAGCCCTTTTACCGTGCCAGTGTGCGCGGCCAGCACTGGTGGACCCTCGGCGCCCGGGACGTGCTCACCGTGCGGGGCCAGGTGGGCAAGGTATGGTCAGACACCGACCGCCTTCCGCAGGATTTCGGCTATCGTATCGGCGGTTCCCGTTCGGTGCGGGGCTACAAGTACGACAGCATCGGCATACGGCGCGGCGACGCCACCTACGGTGCGCCTGCAATGGCGGTTGCCAGCGTCGAGTACATTCATTATTTCACCGAGCAGTTGGGGGTGACTGCCTTTATCGACGCGGGTGACGCCGCTGAATCTTTCGGCAGCATGGATCTGCATCTGGGCTATGGGCTCGGGGCCGCCTTCGTAACTCCGGCAGGGCCGTTCTACATCGATCTGGCCTGGGGCCAGAAGGATCGTCGTCTACGTCTGCATTTCTCTCTGGGTATCGCATTCTGATGCGCGTATTTCGCTGGCTGGCCCGCATCACCATGATTGTTGGGCCTTTGCTTGTCTTGCTGGTCTTCGTGCTGACGGCCTTTCTGATGTGGGTGCTGGTCACGGCGCAGGGCACGCGTTGGGCGCTCACCACGGCGGTGGAAATGCTTGACGGGCAGGTTGAGGCTGTCGAGGGCAGTGTATGGAACGGCCTGACGGTCGGCGATGTGTCGCTGAGCTTCCCGGGTGTTGCCTTGCGCCTGGAAGACCTGGAACTGAAAGCCGACTGGCGCAAGTTGCTGGACAGGCAATTGCATGTGCATACCTTGAAGGCGGACACCGCCTGGGTTGACCTCAGCACGACGGAAGACGCGCCGGTAGTCGACGAAGACACCGCTGAACCTTTTACTTTCCCTGAACTGCCGGTATCCATACGCGTAGACGACATCTCGCTGGGCGAGCTGAGGCTGACCCAGGACGGTGAGCCGCTGCCCATGGATATCCGGGACTTCGCCTCCGGCCTGAGCGTGGGGCCTGAACAGGCTCAGCTGTGGCTGCGGCGGGCTTCGGTGGCGAATGACAGCCTGGAAGCTGAACTGGAGGGCGAAGTAAACCTGCAAGCCCTGCATCATCCCTGGCCAGCTGCTGTCGATCTGGACGTCACGGTGAACGGCCTCAGGCCGGGTGCGGCGGTGTGCTTCCATCAAATGCTGCCGACCCTGCCTGTGGAACAGGCATCTCAAGGCAGTGCTGCCTGGCTGGCTGGCCTGGCGGGGGCATCTTGCCCCGTAAGTTTGCAGGCACAGGCCCGGGGCTCGCTTGAAGCCGTGTCTCTTGTTCTGGAAGGCAGCGGCCAGGGCATGACGCTGGAAGCTTCGGCTGAACTGGCGCCGTTGCAGGGCATGCCGCTACGCGAGGCGGATATCGCCCTGGCGCTTCCCGATGGTTCTTCCTTGACAGGTCATGCAGGCTGGGAAGCAGGGGGGGCAGACAGTGCCGTGACGACACAGGGCGCAGCGGGCAGTGAGCCTGCCGTGCTGGCGGGCGAACTGAAGGCCAACCGTCTGGATGCAGGGCAACTTGCCGGCGGGGCGATACCTCCCGCTCTGTTGGGGTTTGACAGCCGCTTCAGGCTGCAGGTCGACAATGCCTATGCCCTCCGGGCGGTGGACTTCTCCCTCAAGTTCCACGAAGGGACGCAATGGAATGAGCAGGCGCTGTCAGGGACGATGGCGCTTGCTGCGGTACTCCCGCCTTCCTTGAACGATAAAGATGTCACTAAGCCGGGCCCACAGCGCCCAGTGACGGCCACAGAGCCGCAGCAATCGGCAGAGGGCGAGACGCAGGTGAAGGGGGAGCCTGCAGAGGCCGCTGCCCCTGCAAATTTACTGCCGCCCGAGTTGCTGCAGCTGGCACTGCATAAGCTGGATCTCGACCTGACATTGGGCGATAACCGTATTCACAGTGCAGGCGGCGTGGGTGCTCCCGACAGCCAGCTGGAACTTGACGTCAAGGCGCCCAGGCTGGCGGACTTCTGGCCTGGCCTGCCGGGCGGGGTGACCTTGCAGGGGGGCATAAGCGGCGGCGTGGCAGCGCATGCTGTCGACATCGCGGGAAGGTATGTACCCGATAACGCGACGCGTGATGAGTTCGGTACGGCTCCGGTTGTGCTAGCCCTGAAGGCGGATGGCGGCTGGGGCGGGGCGCCGGAAGGCTGGCGTGGCCGCATTGCGGCCCTGAGCGTGGACCATGCGCATCTGGGCGTGGTGCTCGGCGCACCGCTCGAACTTTCCTTCCTTCCCGGCGCAGTTGCACCAAATTGGCAATGGAGCGCAGGCGCGACCGAGATCGGCCTGAGCGTGAATCAGCGACGTATGCTGAGCCTCAGGCACGTCGGTTCACGCGGGGGGCCGGGTCGCTGGGAAACCGAAGGGCTCATCGAGCGTTTTATCGTGTCGCCACAAGTTCTGCAGCAGATTGGCGCTGATTTCGACATTGCCGCGCTCCGCAAAGATGAGCGGGGCGGTGTGAAGGTCCGGGGGGCGCGTTCGGCCGACGACTGGGAACTGGCGTTCGGCCTGGACTGGAAGCTGAGTTTCGATGGTGTGCCGCAGGGTAATGTGCGCTTGCGGCGGCTTGCCGGCGACCTCATGGTGCCGGGCGATTCTCCTTTCCCCTTGGGTTTGCAGGAATTGCAGCTGGATCTGGCACTGGCTAGGGCCAATGCCTCGGCCAGCCGTCTGAACGCAGAACTTACGGTGGACACCGAGCGCATGGGCCGGGTCGCCGCCACGGCAACGACCCTGGTTCACGTGACGCCGGCAGGCGGCATTGCACTGAATCCTGCAGACATCAAGACGGTCACGGTGGACGCGTCCATGGCCGACCTTGGATGGACCAGCCTGCTTGTGGGTGACGCTCTGGACATCGGCGGGGCCGTACAGGCGAACGTCAAACTCAGCAGCCGGCCGGATGGGTCCTGGTCGAGTGCCGGCACCATACAGGGCACAGGGCTCAGGGTCGTCATGATAGACCAGGGCGTGCGCTTGCTGGATGGCACGTTGCGGGCCAGCCTGGAAGACGAAAGATTGGTGCTGGAGCGGCTGGACTTCCCGGCCCGCCTGCGGGCCGAACCCAAGGAATGGCGCACCGCCGAATGGGTCAACACCAACCCCGACGCCAAGGGCGGTTCCTTGGTCATAAGCGGGGATTGGCATCTGATCGAGTCACGCGGCATTATTGATGTTGCCTTGCATCGTTTCCCGATTCTGCAGCGCGCAGACCGTTATGCGATGATGACCGGTGATCTTCGCCTGGATGCAGCTTTGCCTGATCTGGCGATCACCGGCAAGCTTACGGCGGATGCCGGCTGGTTTGACCTGGACATGCTGGGCGGCATTCCCACCGTGGATAGCGACGTGGTGGTGATCCGCCCTGGCGAGGAACAGGATGTCAGCGTGCCGCTGGGCATTTCCCTTGATCTGGAAGTGGATCTTGGCCCGCGTTTCTACTTGACCGGCTACGGCCTGAACTCGGGGTTGGTGGGCAATATGCGCGTCATGATGTCGCAAGGTAAGCTTACTGGCCTGGGCGCGCTGCGCACGCGCGGCGGCGCTATCGAAGCCTACGGCCAGCGCTTGCAACTGCGCCGGGGGGCTATCACCTTCCAGGGGGACATCACCCGCCCCGTGCTGGACATCGAAGCGCTGCGCACAGGGCTTGCTGTCGAGGCTGGCGTGCGGGTGGCCGGCACGGCGCGCAACCCGCGTATCGAACTTGTGTCCTACCCGGCGGTCAGCGAAATTGAAAAACTGTCATGGCTGTTGCTGGGTCACGGGCCTAACGATACCGGGGGCGATATGGCACTGCTGTTTTCGGTGGGCACGTCTTTCTTGAGTGATGGCGAGCCCTTCTATCGACGTTTTGGCATAGACGAAGTCAGCCTGCGTTCGGGCGAACTGGGCAGTGTGGCCAGCGTGCTGCCGGTGGAAAGCGTGGTAAGCGGCCTGGACTCGGGTACCAGTGATATCGAGCGGCGTTTTGTCAACGTGAGCAAGCGGCTGACTTCAGGCGTGACGCTCAGTGTCCGCCAGGCGCTTTCCGAGACTGGCACCGTGGCTCGCGCCAGTTACCGCCTGGCGCGGGGGCTGACGGCTGAAGCCAGTGTGGGAACCATCAACGGTCTGGCGCTTGTGTACCGCTGGTTTTCGCGTGATCGTGCGCCAAAGTCGCAGGAATGAAACAGTCACGAAAGATGAAGGGGCTAAAATACGCGCCATTTGATCACGGGCTCGAGCCCAGGTGTCGCTTTTTGGTGCGAGGCCGGGCCGGGCAGTCTTTTCCCCGGAGCCCAGGGCTCCCCCGAAGGGCGGTGTCGGTATCCCGGCCCTGCGGGCCGCAGTCTTCATCAGGTTGAAACCATGAGCATAAAGAGCGACCGCTGGATTCGGCGCATGGCCGCCGCCAATGGCATGATAGAACCCTTCGAGCCAGGCCAGGTGCGTTCGGTCAATGGTGATCGCATCGTGAGTTACGGTACCAGCAGTTACGGTTACGATGTGCGCTGCGCCAATGAGTTCAAGATTTTCACGAACATCAATTCAACCATCGTCGACCCCAAGGCGTTCGACGAAAAATCCTTTGTGGATTTCATCGGCGATGTCTGCATCATCCCACCGAACTCGTTTGCCCTGGCACGTACGGTGGAATATTTCCGCATTCCTCGTAGCGTGCTGACCATTTGTCTGGGCAAAAGTACCTATGCCCGCTGTGGGATCATCGTCAACGTGACGCCCCTCGAGCCTGAATGGGAAGGGCATGTCACTCTGGAGTTTTCCAACACGACGCCTTTACCGGCCAAAATCTACGCCGGCGAAGGTTGTGCACAAATGCTGTTCTTCGAAAGCGATGAAGTCTGCGAGACTTCGTATCGTGATCGCGCCGGCAAGTACCAGGGCCAGCGCGGCGTCACCCTGCCGCGCACATAGCAGGAGCCATTGGCATGAAGTTTCGTTTCCCCATCGTCATCATCGATGAAGACTACCGTTCCGAGAATGCATCCGGTTTCGGTATCCGCGCATTGGCCGCCGCCATCGAGGCAGAAGGCGTCGAAGTGCTGGGCGTCACCAGTTACGGCGATCTCAGTTCCTTCGCTCAGCAGCAAAGCCGGGCCAGCGCTTTCATACTTTCGATAGACGACGAGGAATTCGACGTCGATTCGCCGGAAGATGTGGCCAAGGCCATCAAGAATCTGCGTGCCTTCATCGGCGAACTGCGGTTTCGCAATGCTGAGATTCCTATCTATCTGTATGGTGAGACGCGTACTTCCCAGCATATCCCGAACGATATTCTGCGCGA
>JBAYOJ010000189.1:0-5734 GCA_041678385.1 Burkholderiaceae bacterium
CTGTACAGAACGACCAATACTGAAATCCCACATGAGCCCGCCCTACTGGTGAAAATGCCATTCAAGCGTGTCCCTGTATAGACAGGGACACCCGGATCCCAGAAATTATAGGCGGCGGTTCCCACACAAGCACCGTTCGAACAGATAGGATGCAGACGACGCAGGGATTGTTCAGAACGTCTCGGGTACAATGCTTGGTTGCATTCCTCTCATGGGTTCCCTAACCCCATCCATCAAAAAAAGGCTCATCATGACCTCGGCATCCGTCCCGCAAGCGCGGGTATCGTCCTGTCTCGCACTGCTGGTTGCGTTTCACATCCTCATCATCATTGCCAGCAACTATCTTGTGCAGCTGCCCATCGACCTGTTCGGTTTTCACAGCACCTGGGGCGCCTTCAGCTTTCCGTTCATCTTTCTGGCTACTGACCTGACCGTGCGCTTGATCGGCAAGGCCGAAGCCCGCAGCGTGATAGCGCGCACCATGGTGCCGGCGCTGATTGCGTCCTACATCGTGTCGGTGCTGTTCCATGAAGGTGGTTTCAACGGCATTGCAGCCCTGGGCGAATTCAACTGTTTCGTGTTCCGCATTGCCTTTGCCAGCTTCGCCGCCTATGTGCTCGGCCAGTTACTGGATGTGCAGGTCTTCGATCGCATGCGCCGCAACCATGCACAGTGGTGGATTGCGCCAGCCGCATCGTCCGTATTCGGTCAGGCGCTGGACACCGCCGCCTTCTTCAGCATTGCATTCTGGCGCAGCACCAATCCGTTCATGGCCGAAAACTGGGTGGAAATCGCCCTTGTCGACTATGTCATCAAGCTGGCTGTCAGCCTGCTGCTGTTTGTGCCCATGTACGGCATCGCCCTTAATGCCATCATCCGCAACATGAAACGCCGCAAAACCCTGTTGGCCAAAGCCTGAGCCGACACGCCTTCGCCACACACATTGACAGCTTGACTGGCACATCTGAAGCCGCGTGGGCAGGCCTGCCGTGCCGGCACTCGCCCGCAATGCTATGCTCAGGAAAATTTCAAACCTTGACGACCCATCGACGGGTTACGCACGAGGTTCCACAACTGGCAAAGAGGAGCACAATGGAAATCACCATGACAGGCCGTACGGCCATCGTGACGGGCGGCAGCAAAGGCCTGGGCTACGCAATCGCCCGAAAATACGCGCAGTGCGGCGCCAACGTGCTGCTCGCCGCGCGTGATGGCGACGCCCTGGCCAAGGCCCGGGATGAAATTGCAGGCGCCACCGGCGCAAAAGTCGAATTTGCAGCATGCGACGTTTCAACAATGGCCGGGGTGCAGGAACTGTACGACATCGCCATGGGTCAATTCGGGCAGGTCGATATCGTGGTCAACAATGCCGGCATGTCCCGCGCCGGTGCGTTCGAAACCATGGACGACGTCGCATGGCAGGAAGATCTGGACTTGAAACTGTTCGCCTCGATCCGGCTCAGCCGCCTGGTCTGGCCGCAGATGACGGAACGCCGCTGGGGGCGCATCATCAACGTCTTGAATACCATGGCGAAAGCACCCACTGCCAAATCCATGCCGACCTCCGTTACGCGCGCCGCAGGCATGGCACTGACCAAAGCGCTGTCTGCCGAAGGCGCCCCCCATAATGTATTGGTCAACGCCCTGTTGGTAGGGAAAATCGAAAGCGACCAATGGGTGCGCAGGGCCAAGGCTTCGGACACCAAGCTGGATGACGTGTACGCGGCATTGGCCAAAACCATCCCCATGGGGCGGGTGGGCACAGCCGACGAATTCGCCTCGGCAGCCTGCTTCCTGGCATCGGACTGGGGGTCATACATTACCGGCACCGCCATCAACGTCGATGGCGGGTTGTCGCCTGTGGTGTAACAGGCCCGAGGCCTACATATGCCGCCTTGCGCGGGCTTCCTCTGCAAGGCGGTTTGATGCAATAAGACAGGCATCGCGGCAGTAGCCCGATTGCCTGCCCCGGCTGTCAGGATCAGAGTTTGGCCGTCACGCACTTGACCTGTACATAGTGCGCCATGGCTTCCAGGCCTTTTTCCCGCCCGTATCCACTTTGCTTGTATCCCCCGAAAGGCGTTTCCACGCCGCCGGCGTAATACTCATTGATGAAGACCTGACCAGCTTCAAGCAAGGCTGCGACACGATGCGCACGGGATAGATCGGTAGTCCAGATACCGGCCACCAGACCGTAGTCCGTGTCGTTGGCGATGCGTATTGCCTCTTCGTCGTCGTCGAAAGGAATGATAGCCAGTACCGGCCCGAAAATTTCTTCGCGGGCTATTTGCATGTCGTTATGCACACCCGTGATCACGACGGGCCGCACATACCAACCTGCTTTTTCTGCGTCTTGCTGCAATACGCCCGTCACGTGGGCGGTAGCGCCTTCCGCTTCGGCATCACGGCAGTAGGACTGCACTTTATCGAACTGCGCCCGGGTAATGATGGGGCCGACCATGGCGCCATCACCGCTGCCGACCTGGACTTTTTCGAGTTCCTGCTTGAGGCGCTGCACGAACTCGTCGTGAACGGAGCGATGCACCAGGCAGCGGGACCCGGAAGAACACGCTTGGCCGGCATTGAACAGGAACGCCTTCATGGAGCCAGGAACGGCTTGGTCGAGGTCGGCATCCGCAAAGATGATGTTGGGCGATTTCCCACCCAGTTCCAGCCCTACGGGAATGATGCGATCAGCGGCAAGCCGACCTATAACCTGACCGGTACGTACCGAACCAGTGAACGAGACCTTGCGTATCAGCTTGTGCTCAACCAGTGCAGCCCCCACTTCCGGGCCCAGACCTGTTACCACGTTCAGCACGCCAGCCGGCAGATCGCACTCTTCGACGGCGATACGTGCAAGTTCCAGCAATGTGGCAGACGTAAATTCCGAAGGCTTGGCCACCACGGTGTTCCCCGTCGCCAGCGCCGGACCAAGACCTCGACCTGCCTGATTCAGAGGTGCATTCCAGGGCAGAATGATGCCCACCACCCCGAAGGGCTCGTGACGGGTATACGAGTGGTAACTGGAGCCCAGGTCAATGACGGTGCCATGGCCAATGTTCACCAGGCCGGCGTAAAACTCGAAGTACTGCGCGGCGGTTTCGATGTCGGCTGCAGACGCGGCGGCCGATCGCCCCGTTTCACTTTGATCAAGGTGGGTGAGTTTGGCGCTATGTTCGCGTATCTTGTGGGCAATCTTCATCAGAATGCGCCCGCGTTCAATGGGGCGGCGAGACCGCCAGGCCGGCAGGGCTTCCTGGGCGGAGGCCACCGCGGCATTCACATCGTCGATATTGCCCTGAGCAATCATCTGTGATTCTTCGCCGGTGCGAGGGTCATACTCTGCCAGATAGGCCCCGCCAGCCGGTTTGACCGCGACGCCATTGATGTAATGGTCCCATTGCTTCATAGTCTTGTCGTCCTTCCGAAAGTTGTAGTGCACCGAATGTACGCACCTTGCCATGCTTAGTAAAGTAGCGTGTATGTGCTTATCATAGAACCAAACGGACGCAGCCCCTTAACCATTTCAAGGATACAAAGTGACTGATCTTTCCGCTTTCCCGATCACCCGGAAATGGCCGGCACAACACGCCGACCGCATTCAACTGTATTCCCGCCCCACCCCTAATGGCGTCAAAGTCTCTATCATGCTTGAAGAGACAGGGCTGCCTTATGAACCCCATCTCATCAATTTCAGCACCGACGACCAGACCACACCGGAATTCCTGTCACTCAACCCCAATAACAAGATCCCCGCAATCATCGACCCCGATGGCCCAGGCAGCAAACCGCTAGGGCTGTTCGAATCAGGCGCAATACTCATTTATCTGGCTGAAAAGACAGGACAATATCTTCCACAGGACCCGGCAGGCCGCTATGAAGCCATACAGTGGTTGATGTTTCAGATGGGCGGAATCGGCCCCATGTTCGGCCAGCTTGGGTTCTTCCACAAGTTTGCCGGCAAGGAATACGAAGACAAGCGCCCCCGCGACCGCTACGTCGCGGAATCTAAACGCTTGCTCGGTGTGCTGAACCGGCACCTGACCGACCGGCAATGGATCATGGGCGACGACTACACCATTGCCGATATTGCGACTTTCCCATGGGTGCGCAATCTTATCGGCTTCTATGAAGCGTCCGATTTGGTGGGCATCCAGGATTTCCCCCATGTCACACGCGTGCTCAGTGCCTTTGTGGCACGCAAAGCGGTGGAGAAAGGGCTGACGATTCCGGCTTAGTGCCAATCGCCGGGCTCAGGGCAGCTGCCACTGAGCCCGAACACAGAACTGTCTTCAATATCTCAATGATGTGGCTCACTCAACCTCATCGCGAACGGCAACGCCGTAGCCCTGGCACCGTCAGTCACTGTGCCCAGCCCGTACCGCAGCGGCGGCACAGCCGTTTCATCACCTCCCAAAGCTAGCTCGGCCGAACCATTTCAAACATATCGGAAACTCCCGAGTAGTAGCCGCGGTACCCACAGCGTGCGATCGTCTGTGCCGCATGGGTGTCGAACAGCCCGTCGCGCAGGAATTCCTGGTTGATGTGCACCCCGATAACCTGCCCCATCACCATGAACGAGTTGCTGGGCTCGCCGTTGAGGTCGCGGACTTCGGTGATGGAAATCAGTTTGCATTCAAAGGCGGCGGGGGCCAGCGCCACGCGTGGCGGCTTCACCAGCCGCGAGGGGGCGGACGCCAAACCTGCCAACTCCATCTCGTCGACCTCTGGCGTAACGGAGCTGGAACTGACGTTCATGGCTTCCGCCAGCGGGCGGGTGGCGAGATTGGCCACGAACTCACCGGTATCCTGCACGTTCTGAGCGCTGTCCTTCCAGCCGGTGCTTGAAAAATAAAGAATGGGCGGGGTTTCGCTCACAAAGTTGAAAAAGCTGTAGGGCGCAAGATTGACATTTCCCTGTGTATCGACCGTCGATATCCAGCCGATGGGCCTGGGCGCGACAATCGCTTTCAAGGGACAGTGCGGCAGGCGGTGCCCTTGGGACGGCTCGTAAAAATGCATGTCAGACATCTATTGCTTCCTTTGGGGGTTGAAGGCAGGTGGTTCTTCGCCGTCAGGATGCCGGACTGAGACGAATCACGCAAGAACCCTTTCAGAATAGCCCCGCTTGGCCAACCCAGCGTCTTTCCATAAGCAAGCACACGGTGGCGTGCCGATGGTATCGTGGCTTTCGCCGCGAACGGTTGTGACTTGCTGCTTGAAGAAAACGAATCTTCGCAATCGACCACATCGCACCATAAATAAGGAAAACGATGCTGAATCAACAAATTGTTCTGGCTAGCAGGCCCCACGGTATGCCGCGCCCGGAGAATTTTCGACTGATCGAAACGCCGACGCCCGAACTCGAAGACGGGCAGGTGCTGATACAACACAACTGGCTGGGCATGGCACCCGCCGCCCGCTTGCGCATGAGCGAAGTCGCGTCTTATCGCGAACCCATGGCCATTGGCGAAGTACCTTATGGCCAGGCGGTTGGGGTGGTGGCTGAATCTCGTTCACAGGCCATACGCGTCGGCGAAACTGTGATGTATACCTCTGGCGGCTGGCAGGAATATTCGGTTGCAGCCGCCCATGAACTGATCAAGGTGGATCCCGATCTTGCGCCACCTTCAGCCTGGCTGGGGCCATTGGGCACCTCCGGCTTTACGGCTTATCTGGGTCTGATCGAAATCGGTCAGGCGCGCAGCGGCGAAACTGTCGTCGTCTCTGC
>JBAYOJ010000190.1:0-5719 GCA_041678385.1 Burkholderiaceae bacterium
CGTTGACGCCAAGTTGTTCAGCGACGATCTTCTTGACGCGCTGTTCGATGCTTTCCATGCAGATCTCCAAGTTGGGAAAATTCCCGCGAATTATAGCCAAACAACTATTCAATGGGTGCTGGCTGTGACAAAAAACGATTGGGGGGGATTCTACCCTACCCCCAATCCCAAAATTCACATATACATGCCACCGTTGACATGCAAGGTGGTACCGGTGATATAAGCCGCCTGCTGCCCAGCAAGAAAAGCCACCGCGTTCGCCACATCGGCCGATGAGCCCATGCGACCCAACGGAATCTGCGAGAGAATGGCCGACGTCTGGTTTTCGTCGAGCGCCCGTGTCATGTCGGTTTCAATAAAACCGGGCGCCACGCAATTGACGGTGATGTTGCGGCTGCCCAATTCCCGTGCCAAAGCACGGCTCATGCCCGCCACACCGGCCTTGGCTGCCGCATAGTTGGACTGACCGGGATTACCGCTGGAGCCGATCACCGAAGTAATGTTGATGATGCGGCCCCAACGAGCCTTCATCATAGGGCGGATCACGGCGCGCGACAGCCGGAACACTGCCGACAGGTTGGTGTCGATCACGGCCTGCCAATCGTCATCTTTCAGGCGCATCGCCAGATTGTCACGCGTGATGCCGGCGTTGTTTACCAAAATATGCGGCCCGCCGTCCTTGCCCAGATCAGCCACCAGGGCTTCGCAGGCGGCGGCATCATTGACGTCGAGCACCACGCCCCGACCGCCTAGCGGCTCAAGGTGTTCCTGGATGCTGCGGGCCCCTGCTGCAGAGGTGGCCGTACCCACCACCGTGGCGCCGCGTTGCGCCAGTTCTTGCGCAATGGCCTTGCCAATGCCACGTGTGGCGCCTGTTACGAGAGCCAGCTTGCCCTGCAATTCCTTTTCCTGCATGACCATCACCCCTGAAGAAGATCGAGAGCCGCCTGCATGGAAGCGGGATCAGTGATCGCAAGGCCTACAAGATCCTTGTCGATACGCTTGGTGAGCCCGTTCAGCACCTTGCCGGGACCGCACTCAACGATATGGGTGACCCCCTGCGCCTTCATGGCCTGCACGGTTTCCACCCAACGGACGGGGTGCCAGGCCTGACGCACCAGGGCATCACGGATGACTGCGGCATCACTGACGACAGCCACATCAACATTATTGATGACTGGCACGGACGGCGGATTCACTGCAATATCGGCCAATGCCGATTGCAGGACGTCGGCCGCCGGCTTCAACAGACTGGAATGAAATGGCGCCGATACCGGCAGCGGCAGCGCGCGCTTGGCGCCCTTGGCCTTGGCCAATTCGCAGGCGCGCTCGACGGCGGCCTTGTGGCCGGCAATCACGACCTGTGCAGGGGCATTGAAGTTGACCGCTTCCACGACCTCGGATTCGGCGGCCTGAGCGCAAACCTCGCGGACGTCGTCATCGGAAAGCCCGAGCACGGCGGCCATGGCGCCGGTACCCACCGGTACAGCGGCCTGCATGGCATTCGCACGCACCCGCACAATGCGCAGCGCGTCTTCCAGGCCCAGCGCGCCAGCCGCCGTAAGGGCGGAATACTCGCCCAGGCTGTGACCCGCCATGATGGCAGGCTGCGCACCGCCCGCTTCCCGCCACGCGGCGTGGACCGCCACCGCGGCCGCCAGCATGACGGGCTGCGTGTTGGTCGTCAGGTTGAGATCTTCGGCAGGACCTTGCGCAATCAGTGCAGCCAGGTCCTGGCCCAGAGCCGCAGCGGCCCGTTCGAGAGTCTGCCGGACAGCAGCATTGTCAGCCCAGGCATCGAGCATGCCCACCGACTGCGACCCCTGCCCGGGGAACACGAATGCAATTTTCATGGCCTTAGTCTTGAATGAATAAAGGGGGAAGCCGCATATGGCACGGGAACGGAAGCCGGCTACATGCGGGCCAGCACAGAACCCCAGGTGAAGCCGCCACCTACGCCTTGCATAAGTACCAGATCGCCGGATTTGATCCGGCCGTCACGACGTGCGGCATCCAGTGCCAGCGGCACACTGGCCGCGGAAGTATTGGCATGCCGATCGACCGTGATGACCACCTTTTCTTCCGGTACACCCAGTTTGCGACCCAGGAAATTGATGATGCGGACATTGGCCTGGTGCGGAACCAGCCAGTCGATGTCGTCGAGCTTGATGCCCACGCTTTCGCAGACGCTCTGCGCAGAGGCGGCAAGCGACGTGACCGCCAGTTTGAACACGGCCTGACCATCCATGCGCAGGAAAGGATCGCCGGTGACTTCGCCATGGGCCACGTTACCCGCGGCGTACAGGATTTTCATCTGGCTGCCGTCGGCATTGAGGCGCGTACCCAAAATGCCCGGTTCGTCGGAAGCCCGCAAGACGACGGCCCCTGCACCGTCGCCGAACAGCACGCAAGTACCGCGATCGTTCCAGTCGAGAATACTGGAGAACACTTCGGCCCCGATCACCAGCGCGGTAGTGGCGCGTTCGGCGCGGATAAAGGCTTCGGCGGTGGACAGGGCATAGACAAAGCCGCTGCAGACAGCCTGCACATCGAACGCGGCCGCACCCTTGTTGCCCAGCCTGGCCTGGACCAGACAGGCGGTGCTGGGGAAGATGAAGTCGGGTGTGGAAGTGGCAACGATGATGAGATCAAGCTCGGAAGCGTCGATACCGGCATCGGCCAGGGCGCGCTGCGCCGCCTGAGTTGCAAGTTCGCTGGTAACGACGCCGGGGTCGGCCAGATGGCGCTGCCGGATGCCGGTGCGCTCGGTGATCCAGGTATCCGAGGTGGCGACCTGCCTCGTCGCCAGATCGGCCGCCAGCTCGTCGTTGGAGACCACGCGAGGCGGCAGGTAGCCGCCCGAACCGATTATCTTGGCATAAGGCATAGTGTGCTTCCAGGCCCCGCCCTCGCGACCAGGCGCTAGGCGGGAGTTTCGTTCGATGTGTCCACGGCCCCGACCTGCATGCGTTCGCGCAAGTGCGCTATGGCTTGAGTGGTGCCGGCTAGCAGGCCGTTGTGAACGGCTTCACGCGTGCGTTGGAGTGCATGGCCAAAGGCGTAGGCATCGGCCGAGCCGTGGCTCTTGATGACGATACCGCGCAACCCCAGCAGCGCCGCGCCATTATAGCGACGATTGTCCACCTTATCGCGCAGGCGATTGAGGACGGGACGGGCAATCACACCTGCCCCCATGGAGAAAACATCGCGGGTGAATTCGGCACGCAGCATGGATGCGACCATCTTGGCCACACCTTCCATGGACTTGAGCACCACGTTACCCACGAAACCATCGCACACGATGACGTCCACGGTCCCTTTGCAGATATCATCGCCTTCGACATTGCCGTGAAAATTCAGACCGCTCTTGCGCAGCAATTCGGCCGCCTGTTTGACGACCTCATTGCCTTTGATGATTTCTTCGCCGATGTTCAGCAAGCCCACGGTGGGCTGCCTGCGTTGGTCGAGCGCGCTGACCAGGGCTGTGCCCATGATGGCGAACTGCAGCAGATGCTCGGCCGAGCAATCGACGTTGGCGCCAAGATCCAGCACGGTAGTGGCGCCGCCCTTGACGTTGGGAATAGAAGTGGAAATGGCCGGCCGGTCGATACCGTCGAGCGTCTTCAGCAAATACCGCGACACGGCCATGAGCGCCCCGGTGTTGCCGGCTGATATGCACGCCCCCGCCCGGCCGTCTTTCACGGCCTGAATGGCGACGCGCATGGACGAATCCTTTTTACGCCGCAGTGCCACTTCTACGGGGTCGTCCATGAGGATGACTTCAGAAGCGGGCAGCAATTCGTACCAGCCTGCGCCCCCGGCCCCTTCCTTATCGAGCGCCTGCTGAATCGCGTCAGCAGGCCCGGCAAGCAAAAAGTGGGTATCGGGGTTGCGCCTGGAAAACTGCACCACAGCGGGAACGGTGACCGACAGACCGTGGTCACCACCCATGCAATCTACCGCTATGCGTATGGATGCCGAAGACATCTAGGGAGGAATCCCGGCGGCTTCAAATATAGGCTGACGAAATCACTCGTCGTTCTTGGTCTTGAGGACCTTGCGACCGCGGTAGAAACCGTTAGGCGAGATATGGTGACGCAGATGCAGCTCGCCGGTTGTCGGCTCGATGGCTGTGGGCGGTGTACCCAGGGCGTCGTGCGAACGATGCATACCGCGCTTGGACGGGCTTTTCTTGTTTTGCTGAACGGCCATGATGGATGACTCCTGTTAGATCAATCTTTCTTTAGCTCCGCCAGCACCGCAAATGGCGATGGGCGGCCGGTATCGTTGCCTTCTGCTGCTTCCAGCGTCTTGGGCAACGACGGACAAACCTCGTGCTTGGGCACATAGGGCAAAGCCAGAACCAGCTCGTCTTCGACCAGCGACAAAACGTCGAAGTGCGCGGAACCGACCACGCTGTCCGGCGCTTCAGGGTCGTCG
Organism: Burkholderiaceae bacterium; assembly: GCA_041678385.1. Taxonomy (GTDB): domain Bacteria; phylum Pseudomonadota; class Gammaproteobacteria; order Burkholderiales; family Burkholderiaceae_B; genus Yanghanlia. The sequence goes on from JBAYOJ010000190.1 coordinate 4,441, forward strand.
TCCACCTGATCTTCGGACCCGAGATCGGTTTCGGTCTCGACCAGCTGCAGCCGGTTTTCGACACCCAGCGGCAGGTCAAGCGGACCAAGACAGCGTTGGCATTCCAGCGTCACCACTGCGTGCGCTGTCAGCGTCAGATAACGCCGGCCCAAGCTATCGGTTTCGCCATCAAGCTGCCACTCTACTTGGCGATCGCCTTGTTCTGGCAGGCCGTCCAACAAACGGGAAAACTCTCGCAGCGCGGCTTCGCCCTGCAGCGTGTGCTGCAGACGGGCGAGTTCCCAGACATTGATACGCCTGCCTGAACCTTCCCTCTGCCCGCTCATGCCCTCGTGCTCGACCATGTTCGCGCCCTTGCCTTTCACCGTACCTGTGTTGCCATGCAACCCGCAGCGTGCGCCGCCGGCTTCTGCTGTACCAAGCACAAAGAAAACGTAGAATAATAGCTGTTTGCCAACCGACGAGTCAATCCGTCAGCACCCATGCGTCTCATTCTAGCCTCAAGTTCGCGGTATCGTCAGGACATGCTCCAGCGCCTGGCCCTGCCCTTCACCGCCATTTCCCCTGATGTCGACGAGCACTCTCTGCCGGGCGAAGACCCTGCGGCGCTCGCATTGCGGCTGGCTCGCGCCAAAGCGGAGGCGGTCGCAATGCGACACCCCGGCAGCATCGTCATTGGTTCCGACCAGGTGGCCACCTTTGATGGCCGCGCTATCGGTAAACCCGGCAGCCATCAACGCGCGCTGGCACAATTGCGCATGCTCAGCGGTCGCAGCGTCACCTTTCACAGCGCAGTGTGCGTCACCGATGGCCTGCGTGAAGAATCAGACAACGTCTTGACGATATGCCGCTTCCGCCAGCTGGATGATGACGAGATCCAGCACTACCTGCTGCGCGAACGCCCTTACGACACAGCAGGGAGCGCCAAGGCCGAAGGTCTGGGGATTGCCCTCATGGACGCCATGCAGTCCGACGACCCCACCGCCATCATTGGCCTGCCACTGATTGCCTTGTCCCGCATGTTGCGCAGTTTCAATCTCAATCCCCTGCTGGCTCATTCCGGGAACCCTTCATGAATACAGGCACACTACACTTGATCCCCGTCGGCCTGGGCGATGCACCGCCTTCTTCGTGGCTGCCCGATGACGTGCGCCGCCTGGCTGGGAAACTCGATACCTATATTGCCGAAAATGCCAAAACAGCACGCGCCTTCCTGAAAATAGTGGGAACGGTCCGCCCTGTGCAGGAAATCACCATCCACACCCTGGCGCGCGATACC
>JBAYOJ010000191.1:0-5705 GCA_041678385.1 Burkholderiaceae bacterium
TCACCATCGCTGGCCGCAAGGGCGACACTATCGTCGACAAGGACGAAGCCCCCTTCAAGGCCATGCCGGAAAAAATCCCCACCCTCAGACCCGCATTCACGAAAGACGGCACCGTTACCGCCGCTAACGCCTCGTCCATATCCGACGGCGCTGCCGCCATGGTGCTGATGCGCGAATCCACAGCCAAACGTCTGGGTGCCACGCCGCTGGCCCGCATCGTCGGCCACACCCAGCATGCGCACGAACCCGAATGGTTCACCACGGCGCCGGTAGGCGCCATGCAGAAGCTGCTGGCCAAGACGGGCTGGTCAGTCGACCAGGTCGATCTTTTCGAAATCAACGAAGCATTCGCTGTAGTCACCATGGCCGCCATGGCGGATCTCGATCTGCCACACGCCAAGGTGAACCCGCACGGCGGCGCCACAGCGCTGGGCCATCCCATAGGCGCATCCGGCGCCCGCCTCATGGCCACGCTGGTCGGTGCCCTGCGCAAGACCGGCGGCAAGCGCGGTGTCGCATCGCTATGCATAGGCGGTGGCGAAGCCGTTGCCATCGCCCTTGAAATGGTCTGACTCCAAGGGGGCGCCGCCTGGCGGCGCCCCCGGTCATCAACGAGCCTAGGCTCGATAAAGCAAGTAAACGCCTTGCCCGGCTCCTCCCCCGCTGCCTTAGGGCAGTACGAATGGAGTCCGTGGCCGGCTGACGCCGAAACCGGTGTTTCGGCTCGTGGTCATCAGGAAAAACCATGCCCGTCATCGAATCCAATATCAATACACGGTCAGCTGCATTCACCGAAAACGCGCAAGCCATGCGTGTTCTCGTGGATGATCTCCGTGAAAAACTCGCCAGCTACGCCGAAGGCGGCAGCCAGGCCGCCCGCGAAAAGCATCTGGCACGCGGCAAGCTGCTGCCACGCGACCGTGTGGAACGGCTGCTCGATCCGGGCTCGCCATTTCTGGAGTTTTCCCCGCTGGCGGCTCACGACATGTACGACAATGCGGCACCCGGCGCAGGCATCATTACCGGCATCGGCCGGGTGGCCGGCCAGGAATGCGTGATTGTCTGCAACGACGCCACGGTAAAAGGCGGTACTTATTATCCCGTCACCGTCAAGAAGCACCTCAGGGCGCAGGAAATCGCACGGGAAAACAATCTTCCATGTATCTACCTTGTAGATTCTGGTGGTGCCAACCTGCCCAATCAGGATGAAGTATTCCCGGATCGCGAGCACTTCGGCCGCATTTTCTACAATCAGGCCACCATGTCGTCGCAGGACATCGCCCAGATTGCCGTGGTCATGGGCTCATGTACGGCTGGCGGCGCCTATGTGCCGGCCATGAGCGATGTTTCCATCATCGTCAAGAATCAAGGCACCATCTTCCTGGGCGGCCCGCCTTTGGTAAAGGCCGCAACTGGTGAGGAAGTCAGCGCCGAGGACCTGGGCGGTGGCGACGTCCATACCCGGCTCTCGGGTGTGGCAGACTACCTGGCCAACAATGACCTGCACGCTCTGGCGCTGGCGCGCGACGCCGTCAGCCGCCTGAATCGCCGCAAGCCCGAACAGATGGCGCTGCGCCCGGTGCAGGCCCCTTTGTACGACCCGGAAGAGCTGGATGGCATCATTCCCAGCGACACCCGCAAACCCTACGATGTGCGTGAAGTCATTGCCCGCATCGTCGATGGATCGGAATTCGACGAATTCAAGGCGCGCTACGGCACCACGCTGGTCACCGGCTTTGCTCACATCCACGGCATGCCGGTAGGCATCATTGCCAACAACGGCATCCTGTTCTCGGAAGCTGCGCAAAAGGGTACGCATTTCATTGAGCTGTGTTGCCAGCGGCGCATCCCGCTGGTGTTCCTGCAGAACATCACCGGCTTCATGGTGGGCCGCAAATACGAGAACGAAGGCATTGCCCGCCACGGTGCAAAAATGGTGACGGCGGTTTCCACCGCCGCCGTCCCAAAATTCACCGTCATCATCGGCGGTTCGTTCGGCGCCGGCAACTATGGGATGTGCGGCCGGGCTTTTGGCCCCCGCATGCTCTACATGTGGCCCAATGCCCGAATTTCCGTCATGGGCGGTGAACAGGCCGCCAGCGTACTGGCCACCGTGCGCCGCGACGGCATCGAAGGCCGCGGCGGCAGCTGGAGCGCCGAAGAAGAAGAAGCCTTCAAAAGCCCCATCCGCGACCAATACGAGCATGAAGGCCACCCCTACTACGCGACCGCCCGCTTGTGGGACGACGGCATCATCCGCCCCGCCGATACGCGGCGTGTGCTGGCCCTGTCCCTGTCCGCCGCCCTGAACGCCCCAGTCGAAGCCACCCGCTTCGGCGTCTTCCGCATGTAAAGAGGAGTAGCCGTGTTTGAAACATTGCTGATAGCCAATCGCGGCGAAATTGCCTGCCGCATCGCCGCCACCGCGCGGCGCATGGGGCTGCGCACCGTAGCCGTCTATTCCGACGCCGACGCCCATTCCCGCCATGTGGCAGCCTGCGATATGGCCGTGCATATCGGCGGCGCCGAACCCCGCGCCAGCTACCTGCGCGCCGACGCCATCATTGCCGCCGCCAAACAGACCGGCGCCCAGGCCATCCATCCGGGCTACGGCTTTCTGTCCGAGAACGAAGCCTTTGCCCAGGCCTGCGCCGATGCAGGCATCGCCTTTGTAGGGCCGCCGGCATCCGCCATCGCCGCCATGGGCAGCAAATCGGCCGCCAAGGCCCTTATGGAAAAAGCCGGCGTCCCGCTGGTGCCCGGCTACCACGGCGACGAACAGGACCCGGATTTCCTGCGTCGCCAGGCCGACGCCATCGGCTACCCGGTGCTCATCAAGGCCAGTGCGGGCGGCGGTGGCAAGGGCATGCGCATCGTCGGGTCCAGTGTCGAATTCGATGCTGCCCTGGCATCCTGCAAACGCGAAGCTGCCAGCAGCTTCGGCAGCGACCAGGTCCTGATCGAACGTTATCTGCTGAAACCGCGCCACATCGAAATCCAGGTATTTGCCGATAGTCACGGCAACTATGTGCATCTGTTCGAACGCGACTGCTCCGTACAGCGGCGTCACCAGAAAGTGATTGAAGAAGCGCCGGCCCCCGGCATGACGGAAGAGCGCCGGCAGGCCATGGGCGAAGCCGCCGTCGCCGCTGCCCGCGCCGTGGGCTACGTAGGTGCCGGCACCGTCGAGTTCATCGCCGAACCCGATGGCCGCTTCTATTTCATGGAAATGAACACCCGGCTGCAGGTGGAACACCCGGTCACCGAGATGATCACAGGCATGGACTTGGTGGAATGGCAGTTGCGTGTCGCGGCCGGCGGCCATTTGCCCGCCGCCCAGCATGAGCTCGAGCTGTCCGGCCATGCCATCGAGGCGCGTATTTACGCCGAAAACCCGGACAAAGGCTTTCTGCCTTCTATCGGCACCCTGGATGTTCTGGAATTCCCCGAGCATGCGGAATTCACCCTGGCTGACGTCCGGGTGGATGGCGGCGTGCGTACAGGCGACACCATCACGCCGCACTACGACCCCATGATCGCCAAGCTCATCGTGCGCGGCAGCGACCGCAACGAAGCTCGGGCCCGCATGCTGCGCGCGCTCGGCGATATCCGGGTGTCAGGCCTGCAAACCAACATCGCCTTCCTGCGCCGCTTGATGGCCGACGAAGCCTTCGCCAGCGCCGACCTGGACACCGGTCTCATCGAACGCCGTTACGACGCCCTGTTCCCGGCCAACGGCACGCTGCCTGACGCGGCTCTCGCCCTGGCGGCAGTCGCCATCCTGCAATCGCAGGGCTATGCCGGCACCGCCGGCGGCAACGGCGGGGTGCCTGCCGATGCGTGGACGGTTGCAGATGGCTGGCGGGTATCAGGCCATCACACGCGCGTCTTCAATTTCCTGGACGTCGACGGCCAGGCCGAGGACATCGAACTGCACCGCGACGGCAAGCAATGGTCGCTGCTGCGCAACGGCCAGGCGCTGCCCCTGGAATGGGCCGGTGAAACCCAGGGTACCGGGCGCGAACGCCTGCGCATCCGTCTGGACGGCAAGGACCACTCGGGCGATGTCCTGCTCGCTGGAGAGACCATCACGGTGTACCGCAATGGCATATCGCACGTACTGCGCCTGCACGACGCCGTTGCTCACGCCCAAGACGAAGGCGGCAGCCCTGGCGGCAGCCTCACCGCCCCCATGCCCGGCAAGATCATTTCCGTGGCGGTCAAGGCGGGTGACACCGTGAAGAGCGGCGACACCTTGCTGGTGATGGAAGCCATGAAAATGGAGCACACCATCCAATCACCGCGCGACGGTGTAGTGGAAGAAGTCTTCTACCAGCCTGGCGACCAGGTCAGCGACGGCGCTCAGCTGATTGCCATCGCCGAAGAGTAAGGCAAGCAAGGGCCTTTGCCGCTCAGCGGCTCAGGCCCCGCGCCGCCACCGGCCACACCGCCTCGACCCGGCCATTGCGCACCCCCACCACCTCATCGTGCAGATTGAAGGTGGGGTCGCAGTGCGCTGGTATCAGCCGCAAGCGTTCGCCCAATGCGGGGCGGGCACCGGCATCATCGGCCGCCAGCAGGCAATGTTCATCATTCAGGCCCGTACAGCGCAGGCCGTCCCGGCCGGCAACCTGCGGCAGCCCGCTTTCCCCCGTGGTGGATTTCAGCCCGACATCAAGCACAGCGCGGTCGGGCGTGGGGGTGCTGATGACGGTTCCCAACAGGAACAAGGCGTGGCGCAGCACGAAAAGGTCGCCCCATTCCATGGCCCCGTAATCACCGTCCATAAACGCATAGCTGCCCGGCTGCAATTCAGTGAACACCCCGGACGCGGCATCAAAAGCGGCCGTACCTGTGCCCCCGCCCGTTACCACCTCGCAGGCGTGACCCGCCTGCCGCAATGCCTGCACATATTGAGCGGCCAGCCGTGCGCCCTTTTCGGCGGCGCGCTGGCGCTGTTCGAACGAACGCTTGTGCTGGATGCCGCCGTGATAGGCCTGGATGCCGGCAAACCGCACATTGGGCAGGCGCGCAATCTGGTCGGCCAGCGCAACGGCCTCACCGGGCGTCTGGACGCCGCAACGCTTCTGCCCGATATCCACCTCGACCAGAACGTCTACAAAGCTCTGCTGCGCGTCCAGCGCGGCCGACAGCGCCGCCAGCGCTTCCGGGTGATCGACACAGACAGTAACGCGCGCCTCGGCGGCCAAGTGCGCCAGCAAAGACAATTTCTGGACGCCCACGACCTCGTTGGAAATAAGGATGTCCTTGACCCCGGCCCGAACGAAAGGCAGGGCCTCGCTCACCTTCTGGCAGCAGATGCCGTCGGCGCCCAGCGCGATCTGCCGCAGAGAGATTTCCGGACATTTGTGCGCCTTGGCATGCGGGCGCAGACTCACCCCATGCTGTTCGGCCAGCGCCTGCAGGGTGCGCATGTTTTCTTCGAAGGCATGAAGATCCAGCAACAAAGCCGGCGTGTCCAGGTCATTGATGCTGTCCCCAGGACGCGCAGCCGGCGGCAGCCGCAGTTCGCTCATGATGCTTTCCCCCAAACCTTTTACGGTTCAATTTGCCCCGACGTTGGAAACGGCGTAAAGTCAGAGACTGGATTTGCGGTTACGATCACCTTCATCCGTTCCACCCATGACACGCTGCCGGAATCCGGAACGCACTATGTTCGATATCCTGGTTTATCTGTTCGAAAA
>JBAYOJ010000192.1:0-5672 GCA_041678385.1 Burkholderiaceae bacterium
CCGTGACTGGCACACCTGCTAGCGCAAGCGCTTCGGCCGCCATCAAGCCGGACGGCCCACCACCAATGATGGCAACATAAGCTGCGTGGGCATGAGACATGAGTGGGTTTCCTGAGACGCAGTAAAATGGGGTCAGACCACGTTTTTCAACGAAAAACGTGGTCTGACCCCATTTTACCTTTCATCCACTCCCTGAATTGCGGCATGAGCACTCCAGAACCGAAGCAACATTCTCCTTCCATTCTTTCTGCTGCCTATCAGGCCGCTCTTGAACGTGAAGCTCAATTCGTGAGCAAAGGCGATAGGATCGTCGGTCGCAAGATCGGTTTCACCGACAGGCGGCTATGGACCCAGTTGGGCGTCAGTGCTCCGATGTGGGGAGCGATGTATGACAACACTGTCGTAGATGCCGGCAGCCAACCGTTCCGATACTCGCTGGCACACCTGAACGGCCCCAAGATCGAGCCGGAAATTGCCATGCATTTTCATAAGGCGCCGCCGCCCAAGGCCAGCGCTACTGAACTGCTGGAATGCATCGACTGGGTTGCGCATGCCTTCGAACTGGTACGCACGCCCGCCAATGGCAAGCCGCCCACCGCCCCCGAAGCCATTGCAGCAGGTGCCATGCACGGCGCCCTGCTATTGGCCGAACGCGTCGCTATTGCGGACCTGGGAGACGATGTGGCTGATCAATTGTCCCAGATCATCGTCGACCTGCACTGCGATGGCGAACTGAAGGAAAGCGGCAAGAGCGCCAACGTGCTGGGCAACCCCCTGAATGCCATCATTCAGCTGATCGAAGGGCTGCAGCGTGAAGGTATGCCCGCCATCGAAGCCGGGGCCATCATTTCTACCGGCACCATGACGACGGCGTATCCGATCGCACCGGGCCAGCGCTGGACCAGCACCTTGCTGGGCACCACGCTGCCTGGGCTGGACGTCACGTTCTACTGATACTGATGCGGCTGAGCAAACAGCCTGTCAGACGGCGGCCGCCGAGCGGATGTGCTCGAGCGCCCGCCGCAGACTAGTGACCGTGCGGTCGATATCAGCCCATTTGTCCAGCCCGAAAAGGCCAAGCCGGAAGGTCTTGAAACCCGCGGGTTCACCGCATTGCAGAGGTACACCGGCGGCTGCCTGGATACCTGCTTGGGCAAACTTCCTGGCCGATTGCATATCGTCGTCATCGGTATAGCAGACCACCACGCCGGGCGCTTCAAACCCCGGCGCTGCGACGCTCGCATAGCCCTCTTCCCGCAATAGCGCACGGACACGGTCACCGAGTTCCTGCTGCGCCATGCGCAATGGTTCAAACCCCCTGGCCTCGGCTTCCAGCATGGCGTCGCGCAGTTTGATGAGAGCATCCGTCGGCAAGGTGGCGTGATAGGCATGCCCACCTTGCTCGTAGGCTTCCATGATCTGCAGCCATTTGCGCAGATCGCAGGCGAAGCTGGTGCTGGTGGTTTCGTCGATCTTCTTGCGGGCGCGGGCACTCAGCATGACCAATGCCCCGCAGGCCGGCGCAGACCAGCCTTTCTGCGGGGCACTTATCAGTATGTCGACCCCAACAGCCTGCATATCGACCCAGATGGCCCCCGAAGCAATGCTGTCGAGCACGAACAGCCCGCCTTCGGCGTGGATGGCGTCGGCCATGGCACGCAGATAGTCGGGAGGCAGCATGATGCCAGACGCGGTTTCGACGTGGGCGGCGAAGACCACCCCCGGCTTCTGCTCGTGGATGGCTGCCACCACATCGGCGATGGGTGGCGGCGCAAAAGCGGCCTGCGGCCTGCTACTGACAGGCGCTGCTGTGAGCACAGTGGTGCTGGAAGGAATCGCACCCATTTCGAAGATCTGGCTCCAGCGGAAGCTGAACCAGCCGTTGCGGATGACCAGGCAGTGCTGACCGGTGGCAAACTGCCGCGCCACGGCTTCCATGCCGAAAGTGCCGCTGCCCGGAACCACAATCGCCGATTCCGCCTTGTATACCTGCTTGAGAATACGGCTGATGTCCTGCATCGCCCCCTGAAAGCGCCTGGACATATGATTGACTGCACGATCCGTATAGACAACGGAATATTCAAGCAAACCGTCGGGATCGACGTCGGGAAGCAGACCAGGCATGTCATTCTCCATAAAGTGGACGTTCAGTAAGCGATTATTGAACGGGGGCCCCGATTCGGCAATCCTATCGTTCATACTAGGGTCTCTAGGGAAGCTCCGATCAAATCCTTGCGTAAGCCAATGGGGAGAAACACGAATGGCAGGCTTGCGGCCGGCAAACGAAAATGCCCGGATCATGAATCAGGAACACCTTGAACGGAAGCGGCCCGCCAGCACCTCCAATCGCAGCGGCACGCAGAGCCTTGCCCGAGGAATCCGACTCATGCGCATGATTGCATCCAAGCCCGACTTCGGCTGGCGGCTGTCCGATCTTTCCGCCGCCTGCGAACAAGACAAGGCCACTGTCCACCGCATGCTCACCCGCCTGGTCCAGGAACGACTGGTCGAGCGTCGCGCCCACGACAAACACTACGTACCTGGCCCTTTGATGTACGAGCTCGGGCTGGCTCAACGCCCGCGCGTGCAGTTTCATCGGTTTGCCGAGGCTGCTCTGCAGAAATTCGCCCGTCAGCAAGGCGGCATTGCCTTGTTTCTTCTGCGCAGCGGAAATGAGTACGTCTGCAGCGTGCGCGCGGGTACGCTGAATCTGACAGGGCTGATGGTGTATCCAGGCACACGACGGCCGCTGTTCACGTCGGTCGGCGGCATCGCCATCCTGCAACGGCTGCCGCCCGAAGAAGCGCGCCAGATCTGGGCCAACAATATCGAACAGGAAACCTTCTTCAGGGGCGATGGCAGGCTGGAGGCGCTGAAAAAAATGCGAGAACGCTCCAATCAGCACGGCTTTGGTGTAAACCTGGGCGATGTCGTCTCGGGGGTACATGCCTTTGCCGTGCCAGTCATGGATACGGGCGATCAGCCATTCGCTGCACTTTGTCTGATCGGCGCCCCCGAACAATACGGTGAGGAACTCCTGCCTCACCTGCATGAACAACTGAAAGCGTTGGCGGACACCCTGACAGCGCAAGCACGCATGCTGGGACTCTGAATCATTCCATCGTCGCAGGGCCCCGCACCACGCTGTAGCGCTCCGGTGACACACCAGAATACGCTACATAGTTTCAACATGTGAAATTGCTGATGCCGCTACTCTTCGCAATCCGAAGTTGCCCGCTTATGGTTGATGCAAATCATTTTCCCATCCTCTCACCATGAACCTGAACTCCGCCATCAATCTTGAAGATATGCGAGTACTTGCTCGCCGCAGCCTGCCACGCATTGCCTTCGATTTCATCGAAGGTGGCGCGGACGACGAATTATGTCTGCAGCGCAATCGCGACGCGTTCTCGCAATACCGCCTGCTGCCCCGCTATCTGCGCGACGTCACTCGTCGTGACCAGACGGTGCGCCTGTTCGGACACGACTATGCCAGCCCCATAGGCATCTGCCCCACAGGTCTTGCTGGCCTGTGGCGTCCGGACGCGGATCTGATGCAAGCTGCGGCAGCCCGCGACGCCAACGTACCCTTCCTGTTGTCCAGCGCCAGCAACAACGCGCTGGAAGAGGTTGTGGCCGTAGCGCCTGATCATGTCTGGTTTCAGATGTATTGCACCACGCAGGACCATATCAATGCCGATCTGGTGCAGCGCGCCATCAAGGCCAATGTCCGCACGCTGGTGATCTCGATCGACGTGCCCGTCAGTTCCAATCGCGAACGGAACCGGCGCAATGGGTTTGCGCGTCCCTTGAAGATGACGCCCAAGATCGTATTCGAAGCCCTCATGCATCCTGCATGGGTGCTGCGCTATCTGCGCACCGGCGGCGTGCCGATGATGAAGAACTGGAAACCCTACGCCCCCGAAGGCGCCAGCGCCGGTGACGTCGCCGACATGTATGGCACCCTGACTCCAGCGCCCATGGTGAACTGGGATCATATTCGCCGCATTCGCGACGCATGGAAGGGGCCGCTGGCGCTCAAGGGCATCATGCATCCTGAAGATGCTATCGAAGCGGTACGACTGGGCGTCGATGGAATCGTCGTTTCCAACCATGGCGGCCGCCAGCTCGACGCTTCACCCGCCTCGCTGGAAATGCTGCCGGCGATCCATGCCGCCGTCGGCGACCGCGCGGAACTGCTGCTCGACAGCGGCGTCCGTCGCGGTTCCGACGTTGTGATCGCCCGCTGCCTGGGTGCCAAGGCCTGCATTTTCGGCAGGCCGTCGCTGTATGGCGCCGCAGCCGGTGGCCAGCCGGGCGTGGCCAAGGTGCTGAACATCATGAAAAAGGAAATCGATATGGTGCTCGCGCAGATTGGCTGCACCAGCGTCGAAGCTCTGGATCGTGGTTACCTCTGGCAACCCACCGCTGCCAACCTGGCCCCGGCACCTGAAGCGGCGCCCAAATCAGAGCGGGCGCCTGCAACACCGCTGGCCTAGTCCCGCGACCCGATCAACTGAAAAAGGAGCCATTCGAAATGTCTGCCATTCGCACCTCGCCACTGCACACCGACTTCGCCGTTGAAGTCCACACAGCCATTCCCGACATTCTCGCCGACCCCGCCGCCATCGAAGAAGTGAAAGCCATCTGGCGGCAATCGCCCGTGATGATCTTCCGCCGTCAGGCCCTGGAAGAAGACGAGCTGGTCCAGTTCACCGAGCATTTCGGGCCTTGCGACAAGACCGTGCGCAAGGACATCCAGTCGCCCTATCATCCGGAAATCATCTACTTCAGCACCCTGAAGTATGCTGATGGCCATTTCGTCGGTGGGTTCGCCGGCGGCGAAGACGTGGACTGGCACTCGGACCAGACCTTCCAGGTACGTCCGGCCACTGGCGCCATCCTCTATGGCACGGAAGTGCCGCGCGACGGCGGCGACATCTACTGGGCCAACCAGTACCAGGCATGGGAAAACCTGCCCAAGGATGTCCAGGAACTCATCGACGGCCGTACCGGTCTGTTCCGCTATGCCAAGCGCTACGCCATGCTGAACACGCTTGAGCTGAAGGACAAGGCCAAAGCCAACACCATGCTCAGCCTGCCCGATGCGCACCACCCTGTGGTGCTCACCCACCCTGAAACCGGCCGCAAGGCTCTGTACGCCGACCCCACCACCCTGGTGTCCATCGAAGGTCTCAGCGAAGAAGAAAACGCGCGCGTGCTGCCCATGCTCTTCGAAGCGGGCGGCCATCCTTCGCTGTCCTATCGTCACAAGGTCCGCAACGGCGACCTGATGATGTGGGACAACGGCTGCACCATGCACCGGCGCGACAACATGAGACTGGATCAGCCCCGTCTCATGAAACGCACCACTTTCCGCCTTTCCGCCGACGCCTACTGCGTCCCCCATGCTTGATTCGGAGACACTGATCCATGAGCAATTCCAAGGTTTATCTCAAAGTCAACCGCGTTGATACCGACACGGTCGAAAAAGCCAAGAAAGTAACGGTAGCCGACATCCACGAAATGATGGGTGTGCGTGGCCGCGCCGCTCTCCTGGGCCCGCGTATGCGCCCCATCAAAGAATCCCAGCCGCGCATTGCGGGCCCTGCGGTTACCGCCTACTGCTGGCCTGGGGATAACCTCATGATGCATAGGGCACTGTATCTCGC
>JBAYOJ010000193.1:0-5588 GCA_041678385.1 Burkholderiaceae bacterium
AGCCTCAACCATGGGAAAGCCGATATCCGGAACCGCCTTGCGATCCAGACCCACAATCTGGAAGTCAGCGACGAAGACATCGGCGATAGAGCGCCCCAGATTCCCAGAGGCACCGGTAATCAGGAGCACGGGCTTGGCGGTCGGTGTGTGCACAGGGCAGTCTCCGTGTTGATGCGGCGTAAGCTCAAACAACGGAAACAGCAAATACCATTCCGTAGCGGCGGTGCTCTCAGCCGCCCGCCGCCCCGCCAATCACCATACCGTCATAAGCAAGGACCACCCCATCCGGCAGGGCGTTGCCGTTTTCCATCAGCCACGCGTCCAACTTATGGCCGATGTGCGTGAGCACGGTCCGCTTCACCGGTAGCAAGGCCACGATCTCCAGCGCGCGCGTCAGGTCGTTGTGATTGCGTGGCGCAGAGTCAGCCGGGGGGAACGAGCAGTCCAGTACGAGTACATCCAAAGGCTTGTCCTTCAGATACTGGGCTGTGTCTTCCGGCAGGCCCACGGTGTCGGTCAGATAAGCATAGCGTTTTCCATCACCTTCAAAGACATAACCGAGCGTGGGCCGGGAATGTACAAGTGGAACCGGGGTGATGGTGCACTCACCGAGCATTTCCGGTGTGAAAGCCACCAGCGTGCGCGAGAAATCCAGGATGCCAGGGTGCTTGTAAAGATCGGCCAGACCTTCCGGGTCGGCCGGCCCCAGCACGGGGAGGCACATGTTTTTCCCCCAGCGCAGATGCAGCAGGCCCTGGGCGTGATCGGCATGGTAGTGGGTCTGCAATATGCCGCTCAGGCTGCCGGGCGGAAACCTTGCGGTCAGGTCCGTCAGCCCTGCGTCGATCAGCCAGCGCCCACTGCCGTGTTCCAGCAGGGCAGAACACGGGCCGCGACGGCGGGCGGCGTGCTGGCGGGCGCGCGTACAGGCGATGCAATCGCAGTTATAGACGGGTAGCTGCGCGGCGTTGCCCGTGCCCAGAAGCGTCAATTTCATGGGAATGTCCTGTGTCGGTGGTGGCTGGATGCAGGTATCGATACAGCGCGTTTATTGCGTCTTCGACAGGCCCTGAATTATCCAATAGGAAGAAAACGCGGGTATCGATGGAATCTGCCAGGCCAGCGTAATGGATATTCCTATCCAGTCGGCTGCGGATCTGCGCCTTGTCTTCACGGCCTCTGGCCAGCAGGCGGCCATGCAGGATATGCTCATCCACCCTCAGCAGCACGGGGACAAGATCCGGATACCGCCTGCGTGCCTCCGGCAGATATTCACGCGAGCCATTCACCAATACATCACAGCCCGCAGACAATCTGTCGTTGATGTGGGCCCCTATACCGTAATCCAGGCCATTGGCCCGCCATGACATGACCAGGCTTCCACCGAGCTCAAGCCGCCTGAACTCAGCTGGCGACACCGATATAGCCCCCGGTTCAGTCGTTGTTTGAGGCCGGGTGACCAGGCGCGGAGCCAGATAGGCGTGTGGGCCCATCAGACGGCTCAGGCCCTGCAGAACGGTATCCTTGCCTGAACCCGAAGGGCCCATCAGATAGACGAGTCGCCCCGCCATCAGAACACCCTTTGCCCGCCGCGCCATACGTGCTGCACGACAAACTGTTGCCCGTGAGCACGCACATGCACCAGATCCGCCCGCAGGCCGGCCCGGATCTCGCCCCTGTCGTTCAGGCCCGCCGCGCGTGCCGGTTCCAGGCTGATGGCCCGCACCGCCCGCGGGAGATCGTAATTCTCGCTTTCATCGGCCAGGCGGCGCGCCGCCTGCAGCAGGCTGGCGGGGTAGTAATCGCTGGACAGAATATCCAGCACGCCCTGGGCGGCCAGATCGGCAGCGGCCACGTTGCCCGAGTGCGAACCGCCCCGCACGATGTTGGGTGCCCCCATCAATACCTTGAGACCCAGGCGGTGGCTCAACCCGGCCGCCTCTACGGTGGTGGGAAATTCCGCAATGCTCATGCCGTAGCCGGCCGATTCCTGCACATGTTCCATCGTGGCGTCGTCATGGCTGGCCAGCGACAATGAACGATGCCGGCATTCCTCAGCGATACGGCGCCGGTACTCCTTGCTGTAGCGCCGGGAATTGGCGATCTGCCTTTCGATGAAGGCTTCCATCTCGGCATCGCTCAGGTGATACTTGCCCTGATAGTATTCGCGGTATTTTTCCAGCTTGACGAATTGCCGCTGCCCCGGTGAATGATCCATCACAGAAACCATCTGCACCAGCGGGCTTTCGACCAGTTCGGTAAAAACATCCAGGGTTTTCTCGTGGCTGAGTTCGCAGCGCAGATGCAGCAGGTGATCGGCACGGGCGTGCCCGCTCTGCACGGCGTGGGTGATGGCCTGCTGCATCACCGGCAATTGCCGCATGCGGTCCCCCTTGGGGTTCACATCGCCGATGGCAAGCGCATCGAACACAGTTGTGATGCCCGCCGCCACGACCTGGGCATCATGCGCCAGCACAGCCGACTCAGGCGGCCAGTCCACCCCGGGGCGCGGGTTCATGTATTTTTCGAGGTTGTCCGTGTGCAGCTCGACCAGGCCGGGCAGAAGGTAGTCGCCCTGCAGGTCCTGCGCGCGGGGAAGCTGGCAGGCGCCCTCGCTGATGTCATATATCAAGCCATCGCGCACGGCAACCGTGCCCACAAAGACTTCAGTGTCGGTCACCACCCGGGCATTGGTGAAAATCTGTTCAGCAGGCATGGCTCAATTCCTTGGGGAGCATGTCCAGATAACGATCCGCAATCGCCGTACGCGTTGCGGCATCATGAGAAATGGCAATCACTGCGGAACCCTCGCGGCGGGCCTCTTCTATCAGCTTGATCACCACCTGGCGGTTAGCGTCGTCCAGGGATGCAGTCGGCTCATCCAGCAGCAGAACCGGCCAGTGCACCATGAAACTGCGGGCAATGTTCACCCGCTGCTGCTCCCCGCCAGAGAAAGTCCCCGGCGCCAGCGACCAGAGGCGCTCCGGTATGCTCAGTCGGCGCAAAAGGTCTTCGGCGCGCTGCATTGCCAGGCCCGCGTCGATGCCGCGCGCCAGGGCGGGTTCCATCACGACCTTCAGGCAGCTGACCCTGGGGATGACGCGCAGAAACTGGCTCACGTAACCGATGGTGGTACGCCGCAAACCCAGAGTCAGGCGCGGCTCCGCGCCCGCCACTTCCACCATCTGCCCCTGATGAAGCACGCGTATGCTGCCCGCGTCGGGCAGGTAATTGCCATAAAGCGTACGCAGCAGCGTGGATTTCCCGGCCCCGGACTCACCATGCAGAATCAGGCATTCGCCCGCCAGCACCGAAAACTCCAGCCCTTGCAGCACCTTGAGCACAACGCCATGTTGCTGATGCAGGGTAAAGGTCTTCACCAGGCCTTCAACTTCCAAAACGGGTTGCATACTTCTTCCTTAAGGCTGCAGAACCGAAGAAACCAGCAGCTGGCTGTAAGCATGCTGGGGGTCATCAAGTATCTGGTCGGTCAGGCCCGCCTCGACCACACGGGACCGGCGCATGACGATCAGGCGATCGGCCAGCAGGCGCGCCACAGCAAGATCGTGGGTCACGATGACCACGGCCAGCTGTAGCTCACGCACCAGCCCGCGCAGCAGGTCCAGCAAGTGCGCCTGCACCGATACATCCAGCCCGCCAGTGGGTTCGTCCATGAACATCAGCCGGGGGCTGGACACCAGGTTGCGGGCAATCTGCAGGCGTTGCTGCATGCCGCCCGAAAAACTGCGGGGCAGGTCATCAATCCGCCCGGGGTCGATTTCCACCTGCCGGAGCCACTGCAGCCCGGCCTGACGCAACTGGCCGTAGTGGCGCACGCCCTGCGCCATCAGCCGTTCGCCGATATTGGCCCCGGCCGACACCGTCATGCGCAGCCCATCGCGCGGGTTCTGCTCGACAAACCCCCACTCGGTGCGCAACAGCCGGCGGCGCTCTGCTTCGCTGGCCTGATAGAGATCCACCCGCCCGCCTTGGGGGCCGCTGTAAACGACCTGACCGACATCGGGCCTGTTGCGCCCGGACAGCACACTGAGCAGCGTGGACTTGCCGGAGCCGGACTCGCCCACCACGCCCAGCACTTCGCCGGGGTAAAGGTCGAAGGACACGTCCTGGCAGCCTTGCTCGGGGCCGTAAAGCCGGGTGAGATTGCGTACTGAAAGTAGCGGATTATTCATGCCACGGCCTCCTGACTGCCCCGCTGGCTGCAGTAATCGGTATCGGAGCAGACGAACTGGCGCGTCCCCGCGTCATCCACAATCAGCTCGTCCAGATAGGATTCCCGGCTGCCGCAGAACGCGCAGCTCTGCTCCCAGCGTGGCAGCTCAAAGGGGTGGTCCTCGAAGTCCAGGCTTGCCACCCGGGTGTAAGGCGGAACGGCATACAGGCGCTTCTCGCGGCCAGCGCCAAACAGCATCAAGGCCGGGCTCATGTGCAGTTTCGGGTTATCGAATTTAGGAATGGGGGATGGATCCATGACGTAACGTTGATCCACTGTCACGGGGTAAGCGTAAGCCGTGGCAATATGCCCGTACTTGGCGATGTCTTCATACAGCTTGACGTGCATGACGCCGTAATCGTTCAAAGCATGCATGGAGCGCGTTTCAGAATCGGACGGCTCAATAAAGCGCAGAGGCTCGGGAATAGGCACCTGAAAGACCATGATCTGGCCCTGCTGCAAGGGGGTTTCCGGAATGCGGTGACGGGTCTGGATGATCGATGCCTGTGCCGTACGCAAGGTGGTTTGCACATTGGCGGTGCGGGTGAAAAAGCGGCGTATGGACACCGCATTCGTGGTGTCGTCCGCCCCCTGGTCGATGACCTTCAGCACGTCGTCACGCCCCAGGATGGCGGCAGTCACCTGCATGCCGCCCGTCCCCCAGCCATAAGGCAAAGGCATTTCGCGCCCGCCAAAGGGGACCTGATAACCGGGGATGGCCACGGCTTTCAGCAGCCCCCTGCGCAAGCTGCGCTTGGTCTGCTCGTCAAGATAGGCAAAGGTGTAGCCCTGGGCGCTGCCGTTCTGTCCATCGTGTGCGTTCATGCTGCCGCTTCCTTCTCCAATTGCGCCTCGCTATCCGTGGCGCGGCGCATCTTGCGGATCAAATCCAGTTCGGACTGGAAATCAACGTAATGCGGCAGCTTCAGGTGCGATACAAAACCTGCCGCTTCCACGTTGTCGCAATGCATCAGCACAAACTCTTCTTGCTGTGCAGGCGAATTGACCTCTTCCTGATATTCAGCCGCTCGCAGCGCCCGATCCACCAGCGCCATGCCCATGGCCTTGCGCTCGGCATTCCCGAACGCCAATCCATAGCCACGCGTGAACTGAGGCGGCTGCGCCTTGCCCCCGACAAACTGCGTGATCATTTCGCATTCCGTGACTTCTATTTCGCCCAGAGGCACGGCGAAATCCAGCTCTTCAGGTTCAATCCAGACCTCGACATCACCAATGCGTATCTCGCCGGCAAAGGGGTGGTTGCGCCCATAACCCCGCTGTGTGGAATAAGCCAGCGCCAGCAGAAACCCTTCATCCCCCCGCGCCAGCGCCTGCAGCCGTTGCGCACGGTTGG
>JBAYOJ010000194.1:0-5580 GCA_041678385.1 Burkholderiaceae bacterium
ATGCCGTTCAAGCCCGGCCTGCGCCAGCACATGCTGCACCTGACGCTGCTGGCCGCCGGCACGACCGCCCTGGCCACCTGGTTCGCAGCAAACGGGGGCATCCCCCAAGGCTATCGCAGTGCCGTGCTTGGCATATTGGCCGTTTGCATCACCGCTATATTCGCCTACGGGTGGGTCATCGCCCGGCAGATCCTGCGTCCCTTGGAAGGAATCGCCGATATCGCCCGCCAGATCGCCGCAGGCAATCTGCAAGCCGGGATCGCCACCGACCAACCTGGCGAATTGGGCAAGCTTTATTTCTATATGGAAATGATGCGGCGCAGTCTCATCGGCATCGCCCACGACGTCCAGGCTAGTGTAGACGCCACGACCCGCACCGCACAGGCTCTGGACGTGGATAACCATAATCTCTCGGTGCGCACCGAAGACCAGTATGCCTCCCTGCAACAGACTGCTGTCAGCATGGAAGAACTGACCACCACGGTACGCCAGAATGCGGATAATGCCGTCCTGGCCAACCGCCTGTCCGGCGACAGCATGGAAGTCGCCCAGCACGGCGGCGAGGTCGTCGACACAGTGGTGCGCTCCATGGGGCGCATCCACGAAAGTTCGCGCAAGATCGGAGACATCGTTACTTTGATTGAGTCCATTGCCTTCCAGACCAATATCCTGGCGCTGAATGCCGCCGTGGAAGCGGCCCGGGCAGGCACTGCCGGCCGGGGTTTCGCAGTGGTGGCTTCCGAAGTGCGCAGCCTGGCACAAAAAAGCGCGCAAGCGGCCAAAGAGATCAAGAGTCTCATTGAAGAATCGGTCGCCCGCATGCAGGACGGCGCGGCGGAAGCGGAACGCGCAGGCCGGACCATGCATGAAATCGTGGAGGCCGTTACCCGTGTCACCGAACTGGTGAACGAAATTTCGGTGGCCTCGACGGAACAGACCAGTGGTCTGGAACAGATCCGCCAGGCCATCATGCACCTTGATGATACGACTCGGGAAAACACCCGCTTTGGCAATAACCTTGGCAATAATATTCAGACTCTGACAACAGAAGCCGCAACCCTGCGCCGGGCAATCGAAGTGCTGAACACAGGTCCCGGTGAGGTACTTAGGGGTGACAGCGCCCCCCGCCCCCCTGAAAAAGCTTTGAAACCCGCATCCGGGGCCATGCTACGATAAGCCGCCGTGCGCAGGATGATCATGTGGCTTAACAGAAGTCTGCGGCAGCGCCCCATCAAAAAGCGCTGCCGCAACGTTGGCCCAGCCCTGCGTTGCCCACCGGACCCGTCTTTACAGCCCCATGAAAATCACTGCCGCCAACGTCAGTTCCGTAGAAAGTCGCATGGATCTCTTTGAAGTCTCCCCCACCTCCATGTGGCTGGAAGACTACAGCGATCTGAAAGCACTTTTCGATCAATGGCGGGCTGAAGGTGTCGAAGATATACGCGGCCATCTACGGGCCGAGCCCCAGCGCATTGCGCAGTGTTCGGCCTGCATTCGCCTGCTGCGCGTCAATGCGCGCACCCTCCAGCTGTATGGGGCGGAAAGCCTCGACGAACTGGCTGCTCAGCTTGATACCGTCCTGCGCGATGACATGCACGACGCACATATCGACGAACTCGAGCAGCTTTGGTCAGGCACCGGCAGATTTCAAAGCCAGACTGTCAATTACACGCTGGACGGCCGGCGCCTCGACCTGCTGCTGAAAGGCGTCATTCTGCCTGGCCATGAAACGACCTGGGATCGTGTATTGGTGATCGTCGAAGACATCACCGAGCTGGAATGCGCGCGACGCAAGATAGCCCTGGCCGAACAATATGCTCGCGGTTTGTTCGAACAAGCGCCCATTTCGCTGTGGGTGGAAGATTTCTCCGCGATTCGCAAACTGCTGGACGAACTGCGCAATCGCGGCATCACGGATTTCCGCACCTTTACCGATGTGCACCCCGAATTTGTCGAGCGTTGCATACGTGAATTCAAGGTGCTGGACATCAACCACCAGACGCTGACCCTCTTCCAGGCGCCCGACAAGCCCACCCTGCTTGCCCGCCTGGATGAGATCTTTCGCGATGACATGCTCAACAGCTTCCGCGAACAACTGATTGACCTCTGGAACGGCATCATTTTCCAACAGCGCGAAGTCGTCAACTACGCGCTGGACGGCAGCACACTGCACATCCACATGCAGTTCTCGGTCTTTCCTGGACACGAAGAAAAATGGGATCTGGTGCTGGTGTCCCTCACAGACATCACTGCCCGCAAGAAGGCTGAAGCCTATCTGGAATATCTGGGCCAGCACGACGTGCTCACCGGCCTGAAGAACCGTTCCTTCTACACCGACGAAGTGGAACGCTTGCGCCGCAAGGGCATTTACCCGGTGACAGCCATCGTTCTTGACCTGAATACACTGAAGCAGGCCAACGACGAACTGGGCCATGCCGCTGGCGACGCATTACTGCGCCGGGCCGGGGAAGTCATCGGTCAGGCCATCGACAAGCACATGCATGCGGCACGCGTCGGCGGCGATGAGTTCGTGATTCTGATGCCCGGTTCAGACAGCGATATGGGCGAGCGGGTGCTCGAAGACCTGCATAAACTTGTCACATTGAACAACCAGTATTACACAGGGATGCCCATGAGCCTTGCCATGGGCATGGCCACCTGCGCCTCGGCCGAAGGCCTGGACGATATGCTGCGCCGCGCCGACATGGCCATGTACGAAAAGAAGCGCGAATACTATGCCATGCTGAAGGCAAGGTAGCCGGCTGTTGGGCAGCGTGCAGATTCACAAGGCCGGCTATGAAGCCGGCCTTGTCACGTCAGGATGTCGCTGACGCCGCCGAGCACCTGCGCAGCCAGCACAAAGGCAGACCCACCACCAGAACCAGCAGGCCCAGCAAAGACCCGGCACCGGCATAAACCACACTGGACCAGAACAAGCCCAGGCAGACCAGGGCCAGCAGCAGGGGCATCACCGGATACAGCGGCACCCTGAATGGCCGCTCATGCCGAGGGTCGC
This sequence comes from Burkholderiaceae bacterium, assembly GCA_041678385.1. Taxonomy (GTDB): domain Bacteria; phylum Pseudomonadota; class Gammaproteobacteria; order Burkholderiales; family Burkholderiaceae_B; genus Yanghanlia. Next base: position 3,017 of record JBAYOJ010000194.1, read on the forward strand.
GCTGCCGCAGGCGAATCAGCGCCAGAGCCGTCAGGAACATGAACAGCCAGAAAACCGGCGAGGTATAAGCCACCATCGCCCGCAGCCCGCTTTCGGTAAAGGCGCCAAACACAATCAAACCCAGCGTAATGGCGCCCTGCAGCCATAAAGCCCGGACGGGGGTTTCGCGGCGTTCGCTCCAGGCGCCCAGGTTCTTCAGGGCTGGTACATCGCGACCCAGCGAAACATAGACCCTGCCCCCCGTGAAGATGCAGGCATTGACGGTGCCCAGAGCGGTACAACAGACCAGCAGACTGAGCAGCACCGCCGCCCAAGGCCCCGCCAACAGGCGCGACATGTCGGCCCCCACGGCATGCGTATTACGCAGCCCTTCCAGCCCAAACACCTGCAGATAGGCCAGGTTGACCAGCACATACACAGCCACGATGATGGCTGTGCCGAACAGCAGAACCCGCAGCATATTGCGGCCAACATCGCGAATTTCGCCAGACAGATAGGCGGCCTCGTTCCAGCCGCCATAAGTCAGCAGCACGAAGACCATACCCATGCCCAGCATGCCGCTCAGTTCACGGAAAGACACGGCAGACCCGGTAGCGCCTATTGCCGACGAAGCATCTGAGCCGGCGGCCGCCGCCACCGTCCCGGCATCGCCCAGCATCAGCCCGCCCACCGCCATGGCCAGCAAGGCCACGACAGACACGACGGTGAGCACCCATTGCACCAGGCGCGACTCTGTACTGCCCAGCACATTCAGGATGGTGAGCGCCCCGACCACTATCGCCGCATAGATTGCCGGCCCATGTTCGCCCATAGGCAGCAGCACCTGGGCATAATCCCCAAATATGAAGGCCACCGCGGCAATGGCGCCTGTCTGAATAATGGAGCAGCGTGCCCAGGCAAACAGCAAGGCAACGTCAGACCCCCACGCCCGGCCCAGAAAAGCGTATTCGCCACCCGCATCGGGATAGGCACTGCCCAGTTCCGCATAGCACAGGGCGCCCACCAGCATCACCAGGCCGCCCGCCACCCACAAAGCCATGTAAACGGTGGCGTTGGGCGCATTCTGCGCCACCAGTGGCGGGAAACCGAAGATGCCGATACCCACCACCACACCGACCAGAATGGCCACCGCGTCCCACACCGACAAGCCTTTGCGTGTCACTGAATTGACGGGTGTAACCGCTGCAGCTACGGCCGCTGTCGACCCCCCGCTCACAGACGCGCCCCTTTCCAGCCTTCAACCGCAGGCGCAGCTGCATCGCTGGTACCCTTTACCGCTGCCCCCACCGCGGACGCCTGCATGATGGAGCCATGGACACTTCCCGCATATCGTTTTGCGGCATCGCCCTCGCCCACCACCAGCTCGATGTTTTCGCCACGCAGGGTACCCGTCACCGGCTGGGTGCGCCCTTCGGCGTCATGCGCCGTACCCCTTACGTGCTGGAAACGCTGGGTCAGATCAAACTCAAGCGCGCCACCCGGCCCCTCTATTTTCCAGCGCCCTTCCACCTGCGCTGGCACTATCCACAGATAGACACTGCGGTTATCGACGCGTTCGTAGACATCACTTTCCCACTCTTCCATATCAAAAGCATGGGACACCACCCGGGTGCCGGGCTTCAACTGCAGGATCTTGGGTCTTAAAGAAAGGTTGACGTCAGGCAACAGATACATGGTCAGCACGGTGGCGTGCGAGAAGTCGGTTTCGAAAAGATTCTGGTTGCGAAACTCCACCTTGTCGGTGACCCCGGCTGCCTTGGCATTCTCATTTGCTTCTTCAATGCGCTTGGGGTTGAGGTCCACCCCCATAGCGCCCTTGGCGCCAAAATCCTTCACAGCGGAAATGGCAATACGGCCGTCGCCCGAGCCCAGATCAATGACAAAGTCTTCGGGCCCCACCTGCGCTGTTTCCAACATACGGTCCACCACCGACTGCGGGGTAGGCACATAGGGCACATCCAGTGCTGCGGAATAATCGCCGGCAAGTGCCACGGGGGCGGAAGCCATGAAACCGAGGCCGGATACGAAGGAAAGCACGACAGCTCGTCGAAAGCCTGCAAACAACAATGCCCTGGGAGTCGACATGATGGATTCCTCTGCATATGAATATAAGAAACCTGCGATGGCACAGCAGCAACCGCCGCGCCCGTAACAGCCGTTGAACGGGCACTTTAACGGACGCTGGCTACATCTTCAATGCAACATCAGGCAAAAGGCTCATAACAAAACGGCCGCCCCGCAGCGTGTGCTGCCGGGCGGCCGTGATCATGCCTGTGCAAGTGGCGGGCTTACGCCACGGCAATGCACTCGATTTCCAGCAGGAAATCAGGGTTATCCATGTCCGTTATTCTGTGTTCAAGATAGAATTATTGTATACAAGAGTTTTAGTTTGCGTACAAAGACCCTCATGCGCAGCGCAAAACGCGGCATGTCACCGCCATCAGGGGTGGTTTCAATATGAGGGGATCGGGGCGCTGTTCCCGCTACGGCTTACTGCCGGCGGAAGGACCTGAGTGGGCTTCAAGGGTATGCATGGAATCAAGCGCGTCCTGCTCGGTGCGATG
>JBAYOJ010000195.1:0-5571 GCA_041678385.1 Burkholderiaceae bacterium
CGGTCTGGGGAAAATCCGTGATGGCATAGCGACCGGCAATATCTTCAGGCGACATCGGCCAGTACAGCGGCTGCCCGGTCGGTTCCTGTGCGAACGCAGGGTGTGGCTGATACAGGATGCCGCGGCGAATGGGGATGTCGTAAACGCTGATCACCACGCTTTCACCCGCCACATCCGCCGGCAGCTCACGGCCTTGGGCATCGTAGTACCTAGGCTGCACCACCGCTTCGGCCGCCTTGGGCACCAGCCGGTAGGGCCGCATCAGATAGTCGTAGGCGTACAGTGGCTCGTAGATGGAATAGGTGAAGGGGGTTTCGTCTGTGGAATATGAACTGGCCGGGTCGAGATACTTGGGCGAACGTTGCGTAAACGCGGTGTGCAGCACGTTCTGCGCCGCTTCGTCACGAGAATAAGGGCTGTTGACAGGCTCACCCGAACAAGCCGCCAGCAGCAAGGCCAGCGCGCACACCGTCAACACCATCCACGACGACACCCCGCGCCTCGCCGACCGGAATCCAACACCCTCAAGCACTCCCCGGTGCGGTCTGATGCTCACACCGCCTCTCCCCATGCACGTTCCAGCACGCTGTCGAGCGCCATGGGCGATGCATTCATGCCGTAGACACCGCCATCGCGTGATTCCAGGCGCGAAGCGATGTAGGCTTCGGCCACCACTTGCGGCGCATGGCGGCGCAACAAGGCCACCTGCACCAGCAATACCAGCACGCCGGCCACATTACGGGCAATGGATTCAAGTTCAAGGGCCGGCCGCAACAACTGCCCTTCCAGCGCTGACAAGCGATCTGCCAGCAGACCGTCGTCGCCCAGCTCAGCACGCAGCCATTCGAACAGGACTGCCGCCAGATCGGGATGCCGCTGCAAAGCACGCAACACATCAAGACACATGACGTTGCCGGATCCTTCCCAAATTGAATTGACGGGTGCTTCACGATAGAGCCGCGCCAACGTATGGGTTTCCACGTAACCGTTGCCACCCAGCACTTCCATGGCTTCCGCCACCATCGTGACTGCCCGCTTGCATACCCAGAATTTGGCCGCTGGTGTGATGATGCGCGCCAGTGCCCGATCGAGCGGATCGGCAGTATCGCCTGCACCTACTGCTCGCGCCAAGCGCATGCCCAGCACGACAGCGGCCTCGACCTCAATGGCCAGATCCATCAGCACACTCTTCATTAAAGGCTGTTGGGATAGCGGATGACCGAAAGCCACCCGATGGCGCGCGCTATGCAAGGCTCGCAGCAACGCTGCCCGCATCAGGGCCGTGCTGCCGAGCACGCAGTCCAGCCGCGTGTAGCCCGCCATTTCCACCAAAGTGGCGATGCCCCGCCCCGGCTCACCCACAAGCATGCCCAGCGCATCCTGAAATTCGACTTCAGCGCTGGCATTGGACCGATTGCCCAGCTTGTCTTTCAAACGCATTATTCGCACTGCATTTCGGCTGCCATCAGGCAGCCATCGCGGCACGTAAAAGCAGGTGGGCTGGCTGTCGAGCAAAGCCAGAACCAAGTGGGCGTCGGCCGTGGGCACAGAAAAAAACCATTTATGTCCCACCAAGCTGAACCACACCGCATCGCCGGCCACCGGCGTTGCCAGTGTGCTAGTACGCCGTAGATCCGACCCCCCCTGTTTTTCTGTCAAACCCATCCCTACCAGCATGCCGTGTTTATCAGCTACCGGAAGGTCGCGCGGGTCGTATTGCCGGGATGAAATCCGCGGGCGCAACGTATCGAACCAAGGCTCACGAGCGAGTATGGGAAGGGCGGCAGATGTCATGGTAAGCGGGCACAGCGTGCCCGCTTCGACCTGGCCATGCATCAAAAACGCCGCGGCTCTTGCCACCGACGCCCCCTCGTGCAAGCCCTGCCGAAAACCCAGGGTCAGAAATTCATGCCAGCCCGCGTGATAGTCGACGCTATCGATGCGCCGCCCCTGCCGATCAAAAGCCTGCAGCTGCGGCGGATGGCGATCAGCCTGTTCCGCCAATGCGATAATATCTGCCTGCCCAAGTACACGACCGTATTCCGACAATGCCGGCCCGACTGCTTCCGCGCCTTCGCGCAGCACTGCTTCGCGCAAGACCTTATCTGCCGTATACAGGTTGTAATCGGCCAGGTCGGGTACCTGATTGATGACTTGATGTGTTGTCCATCCCATGGCGTGCCTCGCTACCGTGCCTCTCCCCAAAGGGTGCGAGAATGATACTACCGAAAGGAGAGCCTGCTTGAGAACCCATATCATTGTCGCCATCGCTTCCCTGTTGCTCATGCTGGGCGTTGGTACCGGCGCATTCGGCGCCCATGGCCTGAAAGCCCATGTCGGTGTCGACATGCTGGCCGTCTGGCACACGGCCGTTCTCTACCAGTTTGTCCATGCCCTGGGGCTGCTGGCCATCGCCGCGCTGCGCCCGCTCCTGCATCAACGGTTGTCCACAGCAGCCGCCCTCTTCCTGCTGGCAGGCATCCTTATCTTCAGCGGCAGCCTCTATGCGCTCGTACTGAGCGGCGTGGGGGTGCTAGGCGCCATTACGCCTATAGGCGGCGTCTGCTTCATGATAGGCTGGCTGCTGCTGACCCTGGCCGCCTTGCGGGGCGGTCGCCCGACCACAGGCAACTAAGCATGCGGGGCTTGCGCTTGGGCGCTTGCTCATGCCTAATGAAGCCTGTCCGTCATCGGGAGGAAACATGTGGCATGATCACCCCGACAAGCAAGCCTGCATCGACGCTCTGGCCGACGATATTGCCGCGCGCCTGCGCGCCAGGCTGGCCGATCAAGGCGCCTGCACCCTGGCTGTCTCAGGCGGCCGCTCACCCATCCCGCTGTTCCAGCGGCTTGCCGGCACCGATCTCGAATGGGCACGCGTCCGCCTGCGCCTGGTCGATGAACGCTATGTACCGCCCACTCACGACGATAGCAACGAAAGGCTGGTGCGCGAACATCTGCTCGCAGGCAAGGCCGCTGCGGCAAGCTTCCTGGGCCTGTACCGCCCTGGTGCTTCTATCACGCAGGCAGTCACCGCCGCCAACGCCGATGCGCAGCCTGTAGGCCTGGCGCTGCTGGGCATGGGCGATGACGGCCACACTGCCTCGCTGTTCCCCGAAGCACCCCAACTTGCTGCCGCATTGGCACCGGGCGCGGCGCACTATTTGCATGTCACCCCCCCGTCGGCACCGCACGAGCGCATCACCATGAGCCTAGCCGCCCTGCGCGCTTGCGACCATCTCATTCTGTACATTTCAGGGCAGCACAAGCGCCAAGTGCTGCTAGAAGCCCAAAAAGAAATCAGCCAGCACTTGCCGATCAGTCATCTGGCTGCAGAACCGGGAGTTCCCTTTGATGTCCATTGGCACCCTTGAGCACCCCATGAAGATCGTTGGCGATATAGGCGGCACTCATATCCGCTTCGCCTTGTGCCGGAATGTGCACGACCTCAACCGTATCTGGGTGAAGCGCACCACCGATTATCCAAATCTCGAAGAACCGCTGCGCGAATACTTGTCGCAGGAAGGCATGCCATCCATCAAGACAGCGGTGATCGGTATCGCCAACCCGGTAGCCGGGGATCAGATCCGCATGACAAACGCCAACTGGTCTTTTTCGGTGGAATCCACCCGTAATAATCTTGGATTGGACCAACTCGTGCTGCTGAATGATTTTTCAGCCCTGGCGCTGGCTGTGCCCCATCTGCCGTCCGACGAACTGGAACTCATCGGTAGCGGCAAGCCCTTGCGCGGCACACCCATAGGCCTGTTGGGGCCAGGCACCGGCCTGGGCGTTTCGGGCCTGATTCCCACCAGTGAAGGAAAATGGATCGCATTGGCCAGTGAAGGCGGCCACACCAGCTTTTCACCCTGCGACGACACCGAAACCTGGCTATGGGAAGAAGCGCGCAAAGTATATGGCCACGTATCCATAGAACGCTTTCTTTCGGGCGCGGGGCTGCAATTCATTCATCGGTGCCTTACCCGGCAGGCAGGGTTGCCACAAGAAACGCTCGCACCGGCCGACATCAGTAAACGAGCGCTGGAACAAGCCTGCCCGCATAGCATGCGCACCCTCGACATCTTCTGCGCCATCCTGGGCACGGCAGCCGCCAACCTGGCACTTACGCTCGGCGCCCGCGGCGGCATCTTCCTGGGCGGTGGCATCATTCCAAAGCTGGGCGACTACTTTGCCCGGTCACCCTTCCATGCCCGCTTTCATGACAAAGGCCGTTTCGGCGAATACCTGGAGGCCATCCCCGTGCATGTGATACGCAGCCCATACCCAGGGCTGGTCGGGGCTGCCGCCCACCTGATACAGTGACATCATGAAAACCTTCAACGCATCCAGCAAAACACAAAGCGCTTCCGATACTGACCTGGAAGCCTTCATCCGGGAACTCCCAAAAGCCGAGCTGCATCTGCACATCGAAGGCACGCTTGAACCGGAACTCATGTTCCAGCTGGCGGAGCGCAACGGCGTCAGCCTGCCCCATGCCAACGTTGACGCCTTGCGCGCCGCCTACCAGTTCGACGACCTGCAGTCTTTTCTGGATCTTTACTACGCCGGTACGCAGGTGTTGCAGACGGAAGATGACTTTTACCAGCTGACCCACGACTACCTGAAGCGGGCTCGGGCCGACGGCGTGGTACATGCCGAAATCATGTTCGACCCTCAGGCCCACACCAGCCGGGGCGTGTCCATGGAAACCGTATTCGCCGGTCTGGCCCGGGCGCTGCGCGAAGCCCGCGACCAGCACGGCCTGACGAGCGTGCTGATTCTGAGTTTTCTACGCCATCTTCCCGAAGACGACGCCCTGGCCACACTGGAAGCGGCATTGCCTCTGCGCGACCAGTACGCAGACCTCTGGGTCGCCGTCGGTCTGGACTCATCCGAAGTCGGGCATCCTCCCGGCAAGTTCGAACGTTTATACGACCGCTGCCGGGCTCTTGGGTTCCGTCCCGTCGCACATGCCGGGGAAGAAGGCCCTCCCTCCTATGTGCGTGACGCTCTCGACCTGCTGAAGGTCGAACGGATAGATCACGGTGTGCGCAGCGAAGAAGACCCCGAGCTCATGCAACGCATCGTGGATGAAGGCATCCCCCTGACGGTCTGTCCACTATCCAATGTACGTCTGCGGGTGGTTGACGACCTGGCCCAGCACAATACGGCCAGGCTGTTGCGGCGCGGCGCAGTCGTCACATTGAACTCCGACGACCCCGCCTATTTCGGGGGCTACATCGCCGATAACTATATTCAGTGTGCTCGCCAACTTGAGCTCCAGCGTAGCGAACTGATTACACTTGCCCGCAACAGCTTCAAGGCCTCCTTTTTGCCAGAAGAACAAAAAGACGCCTGGTTGCATCGTCTGGAAAGTCGGTACGGGAAGTGATGCTCGCCCTGCCCCGTAGCTTCTATCAACGCCCGGCAACCGAGGTGGCGCCCGAACTCCTGGGCAAGTTGATGGTGCATCAGACCGAACTCGGGCTGAGAATCGGCCGCATTGTCGAAGTCGAAGCTTACCTGGGGCGCCACGACCTGGCGGCCCACTCATCAAAAGGGCTCACCCCC
>JBAYOJ010000196.1:0-5563 GCA_041678385.1 Burkholderiaceae bacterium
CGGCCCGTCGCAAATGCCAGCGGCGCATAAACGGTGACCAGCGTCAGTGTCATGGCCACGACCGCGAAGGCAATTTCCTTGGAACCCAGCAAGGCCGCTTCCAGCCGGCCTTTGCCTTCTTCCATGTGGCGGTAGACGTTTTCCAGCACGACAATGGCATCGTCCACCACCAGGCCGATGGCCAGCACCATGGCCAGCAGCGTGAGCGTATTGATGGAAAAGCCAAACAGGTACATCAGCCCGAAAGCACCGATCAGCGAAACCGGAATAGTGACGATGGGGATAAGACTGGCCCGCACACTGCGCAGGAAGAAGAAAATGACCAACACCACCAGAATAATGGCCTCGATCACCGTGGTATAGACTGAATCGATAGAACGTTGAATGAAGACGGAACTATCGTAGGCCACCTGCAGATTCATGCCGGCGGGCAGGTTTTCATTGATGAGCTCGACTTCTTTGCGAACCTCGCGAGACAGGTCCAGCGGGTTCGCCGTGGACTGCTTGGTCACGCCAATGGTCAGGCTGGGCTGGCCATTGAAACGGGCTGACACGCGTTCATCGGCCGGCCCGACACGTACCTCGGCCACTTCCCGCATGCGCACCGGGTAGCCATGGACATTGGCCACCACGATGTTCTCGAACTGCTCCACTGTTTGCAGGTCCGTGGTGGAGACGACAGAAAATTCCCTGTCCCGTGATTCAATGCGCCCGGCCGGGATCAGCACATTCTGCTGGCGCAATGCGTTTTCCACGTCCTGCACGATCAGCCCGTAACCCGCCAACTTGTGGCGATCGACATAAATGCGCATGGCCGGCAGCCGTTCGCCGAACACGCGCACTTCGGCCGCCCCCGGCAGGACCGACAGCCGCGTCTTGATATAGCGGTTGATATAGTCGGAAGCCTGCATCTGCGACAGGTTGCCGGTGGTCACACCCAGGTACACGATAGGTGTGGAATCGGCTTCGACCTTGCTGATGACCGGTTCTTCGACTTCATCGGGCAGAAAGCGCCGCGCACGCGAAACCTTGTCACGCACTTCCGCCGCGGCGGCGTCAGGGTCGCGCGAAATATGGAATTTGACGTTGATATAGCTGACTTCGCTGCGGCTGCGGGACGTCATTACGTCCACGCCTTCAATGCCCGAGAGCTGGTCCTCCAGTGGTTTGGTGACCTGCGACTCGATCACTTCCGGAGAAGCCCCCTTGTATTCGGTGCGCACTGATACCACCGGTTCGTCGATAGCGGGGTATTCTCGCACCGTCAGCCTGTCGTAGGAGATCAGACCGATAAGGATGATGATGAGCGACAGCACCGTGGCAAACACCGGGCGTCGTATGCATATCTGTGGAAGCTGCATCGCGGCCTCGCTCTAAAAGTATGACGCCTCAGGTTCCTGGCGGAGTCAGGATTTCGACCTCGATGCCGTCACGGACCTTCTGCAGGCCCGAAACAACCACCTGGTCGCCCTCGTTCAGACCCTGAACGATTTCTACATGTGCCCCCGTGCGCTGGCCGACCTGCACCATGACGCGCTGAACCACGCCATCTGCAACGCGATAGACATACTGCGCGTCTCCCGAGGGGGCAAGCGCGCTTTCAGGCACGACCAGCCCCTGGGTTTCGGCAAGCTCAAGCTGCACCCGCGCAAAGAGGCCCGGCCGCAGGACGCCGTCAGGGTTGGGCACATTGGCACGCAGCAACAACGAGCGGCCGCCGACGTCCACCTGCGGGCTGATTGCCCCCACGCTACCTTCGCGCTCGACACCAGACAGCGCATCAAAGGAAACCTGCAGCCTGGAACCCACGGCAACCGTGCTCAGAAACTGTTCGGGAATACGGAAATCGACATTCAGCGGATCTATGGCCTCGAGAGGTACAAGATCGGTACCCGGCCCAACGTAATCGCCTACGGAAACGGTACGCAAGCCGACCAGGCCATCGAAAGGCGCTTTGATCGCGGTTTTTTCAAGCTCGGCTTCCGCCAGCGCCACTGCCGCCTGCTGCACGGCACGGTTGCTGGCGGCCTCGTCACGCGCCTGACTGCTGACAAAACCCTGCTTGCTGAGTTCGACAGACCGCCGGTACTGGCTGCCCGCCAGCTGCAGATTGGCACGCGCCTGCTGCAAGCGGGCTTTGGCAACGCTGTCATCCAGCCGCACCAGCAACTGGCCTTGTTCCACCTTGCCGCCTTCATCAAAATTGATTTCGGCAATACGGCCGCTGATTTCTGGCCGCAACATGACAGAATCATGAGAGCGCAGCGTACCCACCGCCGCCACAGCGCGCTCAAGCCGCACCCTGTTGACCGGCGCAACTTCGACCTTCACCTTGGGACTTGCCGCCGGCGCGGGGGCCGGTGTGGAAGTGCCGGTTACGGCGTTGACGCTGCCGCCACGCTGCATCCACCAATGGGCACCCCAGGCTCCCAGGCCCATCCCCAGCGCCAGCACGAATAATATCGCCGCCTTAGAAGACTTCATGTACGTAGAGGTTGTTAGATAAATGAACCTCGCTTGACCTGTTGTAAACGGCGAGGCTTGCGCATAGGCGCGCGGTCAATGACTGTAGCATTGACAGTTTGCCATGAGTAACCCTGAATTACATACTTATTTCAGTGTGCTTCGCAGCCTTCAGGACACCTTGATTGGCAAGGGCATCAGCGCGTTCGTTGCCAGGGTCTCCTGCGTGACCCCGCACCCATCGCCATTCGACCTGATGCTGAGCGACCAGGGCATCCAGTTCCTGCCAGAGGTCGGCATTGCGAACCGGCTTTTTGTCGGCGGTACGCCAGCCACGTCGCTTCCAGTTGGCCAACCATTCGTTCATGCCCTTTTGTACATACTGGGAGTCAGTATGGACCACAACCTCACAAGGCCGCTTCAAGGCTTTTAGCGCCTCGATCACGCCGGTGAGTTCCATGCGATTGTTGGTGGTCGCTGACTCGCCCCCGCACATTTCTTTTTCATGACGGCCTTGACGCAACAGGGCGCCCCATCCCCCCGGACCCGGGTTGCCCTTGCAGGCACCATCAGTCCAGATTTCCACTACCTTGCCGCTCATTTCCATCAGTCTCCGGAATGCTTGTTGAATTGACGACCAGCGACAACGGCGGCCCGCCTGGCCGGTTTACGTTCACGCTTCCAGGCCGGCCCCACCAGGCGCGCACCCGCCACCCGCTTTACAGCAGCCACCACATACACAGCGCCACAAATCGGCCACCACCGATCCCCGGCCTTTTCCATGAAGGACCAGCGCGACAGCCAGGTGTCGGTAAAGCTGGGCGGCACATAGCAACCGAAACGCCCGCGGTCCATTTCGAAGGACAGCAGCTTGAACCAGTCTTTCAATCGGGGAAGCGACACCTGGAGGGGCGCGGGCACCGGCACCAAGGGGTCCAGCCCCGGCAGACGCTCATGCAGCCCCCATAGGCTCCAGGGATTGAAGCCCGAGATGACCACCCGCCCTTCAGGCACCAGCACCCGCTCGATTTCCCGTAGCACCTGGTGGGGATCGGGCGCACATTCGAGGCCGTGCGGCAGAATCAGCAGATCAACGCTCTGCGAATCAAAAGGAAGGTTTTCGGGTTCGGCCACCACCAGCGGCCGCGACACGCCGGCGACGGGTTCTATGGTTGCGCAGGCTTTAAAGGGGATACGGTTGGACTGAAGCAAATCCCAATGCGGCAGGCCGATTTGTATGGCATGATAGCCGAATGCATTGGCGACCATGCCATTGAATTGGGTCTGTTCCCAGGCGGCTACGTAACGGCCCTGGGGGGTGCCCAGCCATTCCTCAAGCTCAAGAATCAACGGTTGCTCCACCCGTTTTTCACTCCTATCCATGGTAAACAACCAACTCGTACCCCTGCCCGCGCTGACCGACAACTATATATGGCTGCTGCACCATAACAGCAGCGCCATCGTGGTCGACCCGGGCGAAGCTGCGGTGGTCGAACGCTATCTCGAACACACTGGCCTGGCCCTTGCAGCCATTTTACTGACCCACCATCACGCCGATCATGTCGGCGGAGCCCTGGCGCTGCACGAAAAGACCGGCGCCACAGTATACGGGCCCGCCAGCGAACGGCTGCCCATCTGCCATCACCGCCTGTCCGAAGGCGATACGGTACAATTGCGCGACTTCGGCCTTGTACTGAATGTGCTGGATGTCCCCGGCCACACCGCCGGGCATATTGCCTATCACGGCCAGCCCGATAACGACACGCCCCTGCTTTTCTGTGGCGACACTCTGTTCGCGGCTGGTTGTGGGCGTTTGTTCGAAGGCACACCTGAACAAATGTTGGAGTCCTTGCAAAAGCTCGCCGCTCTGCCGGAAGATACCCTCGTGTGCTGTGCTCACGAATACACCTTGTCCAACTTGCGTTGGGCGCTGCAGGTCGATCCGGGCAATGCGGTATTGCAGGAACGCTGGGAAACCGCCAGCCGGCTGCGCAAAGCGGGGCAACCCACGCTGCCGTCGACAATGCGGCTTGAGCTTGAGTCCAACCCGTTTTTGCGTACCGGGGTTGCCTGCGTAGCGGAAAGTGCCTCAGCACATACCGGGCATGCCCTGTCGTCAGAGGTTGAGGTATTTGCCCGATTGCGTGAATGGAAGAACAACTTCAAATGATCCACCCATGAATTGCCTGCGACTACTGATACTTTCCGTGGCGGTACTGCTTGCCGGCTGCGCAACTCAATCCGACCAGAAACACCAGACGCGCCATGCCTACACGGCGGCCGAGACCTCGCGCACGATAGACCTGACACACCCCCCACGTGATATGTGGGACCGCATCCGCCGTGGTTTCGCTGTTCCCAACCTGGAAACCGACCTGGTCAACCACTGGACCCAATACTATGCCGCCCGCCCGGAATCGGTGCTCATCATGAGCCAGCGGGCCAGCAAGTATCTGTACCACATTGTCGACGAACTGGATCGCCGCGGCCTGCCTACCGAGCTGGCATTGCTGCCCTTCGTCGAGAGTGCGTACAACCCTACCGCGCTGTCGCGCTCACAGGCTTCGGGCCTGTGGCAATTCATTCCCAGCACCGGCAAACATTACAAGCTGGACCAGGACTGGTGGCGCGACATGCGCCGCGACCCTATCGCCTCCACCAGCGCAGCGCTTGACTACCTTTCCTATCTGTACGAATTCCAGGGCGACTGGTATCTGGCGCTGGCATCGTACAACTGGGGCGAAGGCGCGGTCAGGCGCGCCCTGGAGCGCAACGAAAAACAGGGCCTGCCGCTGGACTACCGGGCCCTGACCATGCCCGAAGAAACCCGCAACTACGTACCCAAGCTGCAGGCTATCAAGAACATCATTGCCAGTCCCGAAAAATATGGCATCACCCTGCCTGGCATCAGCAACACGCCCTACTTCACCACCGTCAAGAAAATGCAGAACATCGACGTAGTGGTGGCTGCGGAGCTGGCCGAAATGTCGGTCGACGAGTTCAAGGAACTGAATCCGTCTCACAATCGCCCAGTCATCAAGGTCGACTCCGAAGAAATGATTCTGCTGCCTGCCGATAAGGCGGACATCTTCATGGCCAA
>JBAYOJ010000197.1:0-5508 GCA_041678385.1 Burkholderiaceae bacterium
TGGACTATCTTGCGGGCTTTGCGCCAGGTCCCGTCCGGGACGATCAGCAATGGCGAACCGCCGGCGGGCGGCCGGGCTGGCAATGTAAGCAGGTCGCCATCCTGATCAGGGAACAGCAGCAAGGCCTGCCCCGCCGAAGCAATGATGTCCGCCAGCTGCGGGAAGTGTTCCCCAATCAGCAGTTCGGCTTGTTGCAGCCCCAACGCCGCCAACCTTGCCGTATTCAAGGGGTGCTTTGCTTCGTCGGGGTGCTGCAGTATCAATACGGGTGTGCGGTTGGGCAGGGCCGGTATGTGGGCGCACAGGCAATGCGACGCGGGTCGCAGGCATCGTTCACAACGGGGACGGCTTGGGAGATGGTGATTCGGCATGCGCCGAGTTTACGCAATCTCCTCGCCGCCCCCTGGCATCGAAACCGTTGGATCAGTTGATCGAAGCACCTGAAGCCCGCACGACCTTACCCCAGCGTTCTGTTTCCGACACCATAAATTTGGAGAATTCATCTGGTGTGCTGGGCATGGGAGTCACGCCCATGGAAGCCAGCCTGGCCTGGAAGTCGGGGTCAGCCAAGGCCGCGTTCATTTCTTTGTTGATGCGTTGAATGACTTCATCGGGGGTGCCTTTAGGCGCCAGCCAGCCAAACCAGACCACAAGGTCGAAACCGGGGATGCTTTCCGCGATGGCTGGAATATCGGGCGCGCTATTGGAGCGTTCCGCGCTTGACACGCCCAGAGCAACAACGGTCTTGGCTTCGACTTGGGGCAGCACCGCCGGCATCTGGTCGAAAAGCATGTCGACCTGCCCACCGATAAGATCCTGCATGGCAGGGCCGCCACCCTTGTACGGAATGTGGGTCATTTCAATGCCAGCTTCCGATTTAAGCATTTCGGCGGCCAGATGGCTGGAAGTGCCATTGCCATTGGAGGCGTAATTCAGTTTATTGGGGTTGGCTTTCGCATGGGCAACCAACTCTGCCACCGACTTTACGGGCAGGGATGGGTGGACCACCAGCAGATTGGGTACGCCGCCGTACAGGCCTATGGGCTCCAGATCCTTGATGGGATCAAAAGTCATGTTCGTGTACAGGGCGGGGTTGATCGCCAGGCCAATAGGGCCCATCAGCAGGGTGTAGCCGTCGGGCTTGGCCCGCGCCACGTGATCCATGCCAATATTACCGCCCGCCCCTGGCTTGTTTTCCACCACGACGGTCTGGCCCAGGCCTTGTGAAACCTTGTCAGCCAGCAGACGGGCCAGAATCGACGTGGTGCCGCCTGTGGCAAATGGAACCACCAGTGTGACGGGCTGGCTGGGATACGAACTGGTTTGGGCTTGCGCCAGGCTGCTGACAGCCAGCAGGCCGGCGCCCAGCACGCCCAGGACCCGACGGCGCGTTGCTGATGTGTGGCGGTGATTCATGATGTCTCCTCCAAAAGTAATTATCAGGGGACTCGAACCGAGTCCTTGCTCGCAGGTGTCCGTGATCAGGGCAAAGGCGGTCTGCCATATGCCCTGCCGACACTTTCCTTATGCGACCGCGTACTTCTCGACAAAATCCTGCTTGATGGTGACGCCCAGGCCAGGCCGGTCGGGAATATCGATATAGCCGTCCTTTGCCACAAATTGCTCTTGCGCCAGTTCCTGCAACAGCGGGTTGGCCCCCAATGAGTATTCGAGTATCCAACCCGCCGGGGAAGCCGCTGAAACATGCATGCCGGCGGCAAACGCCAGCGCGCCCGTCCATAGATGAGGCGCCAGTTTCAGGTTCCAGGCACTGGCAATGGCCCCAATGCGCATGGCTTCGGAAATACCGCCGCAGATCGCCAGATCCGGCTGAAACACATCCGCCGCCCGCGATTCAGCCAAGTCACGGAAAGCAAAGCGGGTGAACTCGCTTTCGCCCGCTGCGATCGGGATGGCCGTGGAAGCCCGCACTTCAGCCATGCCGCGTTTATCATCTGCCGTGACCGGTTCTTCGAACCACATCAGATTGCAATCTTCCACCAGCTGGCAGAACCGTTTGGCCTCGGCCACGGTATAGGTGCCGTGGGCGTCGCAGGCCAGGCCGATATTCGGGCCCAGGGCTTTACGCGCCGCGCGGACGCGCTCGGCGGAATGGATAGGGTCGCCGTCGATGACGCCCACGCGCATCTTCACAGCCTTGAATCCGCCCGCATCGACATAACTCTGCAACTGCGCACCGATATTCTGCGCATCAGCCCAGCCACCGGATGCATAGGCGGGCATACGCGGCGCTTTGCGACCGCCCAGCAGCCGCCATACCGGCGCCTGCAGATGCTTGCCCAGCAGATCCCAAAGCGCCATATCAATGCCGCTGATTGCCGAAATCGACACGCCGCGCCGCCCCATCATGGGGAACACATGGCCATGGTCGATGGCGTAATGCCCCCGCGAGCCGTTATACATAAGCTCGTACAAGCGATTGATTTCGCGCGGGTCTTCACCCACCAGCAAGGGCCCGAACTTTTCATTGATCAGCGCAACCAGGCCACTGCAGTTGGCCGCGCTGCCCACTTCTTCCTTGGCTTCACCCCAACCGACAAGCCCGCATTCCGTTTCCACCCGCACCAGCACCGAGTCGAAGGACGCTATTCGCCCGAAATCGGACACATGCTGCTTTTCAGGGGGAATGGGAACATGCAGCCAACGCGCAGAAATATTTTTGATTCGCATAACACTCATACCGGCAAAACGCCGAAACTGGTAACCCAAATTGGTACGACCAATTTAAAGCAGGAAGAATAAGGTCGACCACCCGGGATTACCCGAGGCAGTTGCTAGGGACCATCTGATCAAGTCGAGCGGGAAGCGGGCGCTGTGGATAGCAGTGAGATGCGAGGCGCAAAGCGCAGTGATAGCCATAGCTATCGCGAGCATTTGCAACGAAGCAGATCGCCCGATTCCACAGATGCGCGCGGCGCGGGGACTTGATCAGATGGACCCTAGGTAGCGGTAGTATCAGGGTTCTTCGCTGCGGGCCAGGGATTCGACGCGACCAATATGGTCGGCCATCAGCCGCTGCGCACCGGCCGTATCCTGGGCACGGATGCATTCCAGTATCTTGCGATGCTGCTGGTTGGACACGCGGCTGCGCTCGGTATCCGAAAAGAAGCGCTGCCGCCGGTGCGCTGACATGACATAGAAGGGATTGACGACTTGCATCAGGACCACATTATGCGTGGCCCGGAAGATGGCCATGTGGAATTCGTAGTCGAAAACGGCAATTTCCGCATGCGGCACAAGAAGCGCCGCATCGAAACGGTCAACGATATCCTGAAGAGCCGCCAAGTCTTCATCTGTGCGCCGGGTACAGGCCAGGCCCACCGCCTGGATTTCGAGTATGCGGCGCACTTCCAGCACCTGCGCCAGCTTATCGACTGCCAGATCCAGGCCCAGGCCGGCAAACAGGCTGAGCGCTTCGGGGCTGATTCTTTCGGGATGCGGGTTGAGATAAATGCCGGAATTCGGCTTGCGCTGCAGATAACGCAGGTTTTCCAGGACGGAAAGCGCTTCGCGGATGACACCACGCCCCACCCCGAAACGCTCCGCCAATTCGCGCTCTGATGGCAAACGCTCGCCCGGCAGATAATTGCGCTCTTCAATCAGCGCGATGATGTCTGCAAGAATGGCGTTCGGCGGGTTGGGCGCAATCATGTCTTATTGTTCGGGGCGAGTAGAGGATGATAGCCGATCATCCTTGAACACAGCGCTTCGCAGAACGTATCCCGCGCAACCTCCCCCAGGGCGAATACGCAATCGTCCCATGAGATAAACTATGGGTTTGCCACCCACAGGGCCCTGGATGAACGGCCCAATAGCCCGTAAACGAATATCGGGCACGATGACTACCTGCCGGAAGGAATGACGGATGTCGCCGGAAATGCTGCTGATCTTTATTCCCGCCTGTTTCGCATTGAATATGGCACCGGGGCCGAACAACCTGTTGTCGGTTTCCAATGGCAGCCGCTTCGGCTTTACGTCCGCCTGCCTGGCGGGTGGCGGGCGGCTGATCGCCTTCACCGGCATGATTGCCATTGCCGCCTCGGGCCTGGCTGTCGTCCTGCAGACTTCCGCCATGGCCTTCAACGTCATCAAGATCGTGGGCGGGCTCTATTTGTTTTACCTGGCCATCCAGCTATGGAAAGCGCCGGCAAGCAGCACACAGGGCGATATTCACGAAAGCAGCTCCCCGGCCATCAGCCTGTGGCGCCTGTCCCGGCAGGAATTCATGGTTGCCGCCGGCAACCCCAAGGCTATTCTGATTTTTGCGGCCTTTTTGCCGCAGTTCGTCAATCCCGCAGAAGCCAGTGCGCCCCAGTTCGCTGTACTCGGCATGTACTTCCTGGCGCTGGAATGGGTCGCCATCTCAGCCTATGCCTATATGGGATCCCACTTGGGACGATGGTTCGGGCAACCGTCCCGCAAACAGCTTTTCAACCGCACATGCGCTGCATTGCTGGGTGTGGCCGGCGCCGGGCTGCTGCTGTCCAGGAATGGGGCTTGAATCAGCCTGCAAGCCACACCCGCCTTAGCCAGCGTGCTTTTCACCTGCCCCCACCAGCCCGGGTCTGGTACGACCCGGGTTTTCAACAGGGCAACGCAGGTGTGAGTTTCAGCAAGGCGAAGCAATGCATGCGCCAGTGCCAACGGGCTGTGCAAATCCGTATCGGGCAGCCGATGCCACGCAGCATCGCGCCTTGCCAAACAAATCAGGCTGTCCGCGCATTCATCGTCATACGCAATAACATCGGCTTCATACAGCGTGCGCAGCGCGGCGGGCTGCGCAGGCAACGATAGCTGATTGCTGTAATACTGATCCAGCATGCCAAAGCTCGACGTATTGCCCACCAGCACCGCTCCCAGCAAACGGGTACCTGTCATATCCATGACCAATTTGCGGTACTCGCCGGACACCGGGTCGTCGACCACACAACTGATGCTATCGGGCGTCCGGCCATGCGCGTCACCGATAGAGGCGACTTCAACACCCAGCAGTTTCAATTTGGTTGACGGGATACCGCCGGTAAAGACGGGCTCTGTTTTGCCCATCAGATGGGCCGCGCACACGCGCGCCATTTCATAACCGGGCGCGATCAGGCCGAAGCTGCGGCCCTGCCAGCTGGCCACATCGCCAATGGCGTAGATATCCGATGACCACGCCCCGACGACTTCCTTGAGCGCTTTGCTTGATGGTGTCGACATCGCGTAATGTGCGGTACTGCAGGCAGTGCGGCTGACCATAACCTTCGGTGGGGGGAATATAAGGAATAGCGCCCATGGCCAGGACAAGCCGGTCATAGGAGTAGGCTTGCCCGTCTGCCGTATACACACAACGTTTGACACGGTCGACCCCGGTGGCCGCCTGCCCCCGCAGGACGGTAATACCATGGTCACGGAAGAAATCTTCATTTGCCAGGGCGAGATCCGGGTCGCCATCGAAGCATTCGCTCAAGCGAATCCGGTCATAGGCGAAACACGGCTCTTCACAAA
>JBAYOJ010000198.1:0-5508 GCA_041678385.1 Burkholderiaceae bacterium
GGCCTCTATGTCGCCTACGGCACATGGAACGAAGGCACCTTCGAAATAGCGGACGACTTCAATGCTGAGACAGCCAACGACGCGATGCTGATTGTCGCGGACGGCAATCAAACAGCGATTGAGGCCACCGGTACGGTGATTCTGGAAGACCTCAGCGGTGTACTGACCGACACCGACTTCCTGAACATCTAACCCGATGCTGCTTCCCCGCCCCCGGCGGGGGAGCGCATCTCCAACCAGGAGCCCCTTCCCTCGCAAGGGGATGGGGCTTTTCATTCAGCAGGCACAGACTGCGTTGCAGCTTCCTTCGGACGCAGCACAAGCCTGATCTGAAAATCCCAGAACAAAGGACTCTTTTGATGTCTCTTTCCAATCTTTTGGCTCAGGCACACCCTATGCTTGAGTCGCGCCTCAGCGATTCAACTTCATCCTCACCCTGCATCTTGTTTTTCTCTCTTTGCGATGGCAAAGAACGCGCGCGCGTCTATCGCGGCGCCGGATCCGGCTTCCAGCAAGCCTGGCAGGAAGGCGTTGCCCTCTGCCAGCGGGAAGCAAAGCGACACAAGCTGACGGTACGCTGGTTACGCATTGATTGGGTAGTCAATATAGAAGCCATTACCTGGGCTGAACTCGACACCCGCCTTGCTGTCACAAAACGCAATTATTTCCGCCTTGGCCTGGCTCTGGACGCTGATTTGAAGTTCGCTTTCCTGGAACAGGAACTCAATGCAAACGCAATGCTATACCCAGGTTCCGATAAAGCTCACGCGGGCCTGAATCAAAAGAATTTCACAGTCCGCGCTCAGCGGCGCTTCAGCCAAAAGGTAGCGCTGGACTTTTCGCCACAAAGCGCGGTTTACGTTTTCGCCCACCAGGGCTTGTTTCTGTCACAAGACCAGAAACTGTCCGCCCTGCCCGATGGCAATGCCCCCAACTGGCTTCCAGGCCCGGCGGCTACAGACATCCGCTGGCGCAACCAAAACGCTTTGAACGCCGGGCGCCGTCAAATCGAAGCCCTCAACCCGGATCAGGTCCATGCCCTTATCGAAAGCAGCGCCAATTTCCTTTCGAAGCAGGTGAAGAACAGCGGCCAGTTCATCTACGGCCACTTCCCCTGCTTTGGTCGCGAGATACCCACCTATAACAGCCTGCGACACGCCAGTTCGGTGTATTCCATGCTCGAAGCCTGGGAACTCACTCGCGACGACGCGCTGCTGGCATCCATTCGCCGCGCGTTGGCCTACCTGACCGACACCCTGATTCGCCGCTACCCCCAAGACAGTGGCCTCACGCTGGCCTACAACGTCGACGTCAACGGCGAAATCAAGCTGGGGGCCAATGCCGTCAGCCTGCTGGCCCTGGTCAAATACGATGAACTCACTGGCGACACACAGTATCGCCCCCTGATGGAATCCCTGGCGTTGGGGGTTGCCCGCATGCAGGATGCCGATAATGGCAGCTTTGTGCACGTCCTGAATGCCGACGACCTGTCCTTGAAGGACGCCTTTCGCATCGTCTACTACGATGGCGAAGCCGCCTTCGGCCTGATGCGCCTGTACGGCCTGACACGCGACCCACGCTGGCTGGCCATTGTCGAAAAAGCCTTCGATTACTTCATCAGCGCCAACCATTGGAAGCATCACGACCACTGGCTGTCTTACTGCGCCAACGAACTGACGCTGCACCGGCCGGAAGAAAAATACTTCCGCTTCGGTGTACAGAATATCGCCGGTTACCTGAACTTCATTCTTACTCGGGAAACCACCTTCCCGACCCTGCTGGAACTTTCCATGGCCTTCCACAAAATGCTGGAACGCCTCGACCAAATGCCCGAAATGCAGCATGTGCTGCAGGGCCTGGACGTCGACAAGTTCTACAGCGCACTGCACCACCGCGCCCATTATTTATTGAACGGCTTCTTCTGGCCGGAATTCGCCATGTATTTCGCGAAACCGTCCACCATCGTCGGCAGCTTCTTCATACGCCATCACACCTTCCGGGTACGTATCGACGACGTCGAGCATTATCTATCCGGGTATGTAGCGTATTGGAAGATGCTGCAGTCGCTTGCCGCTACCACTAAGGCCTTGTCACCTGCCCCAAAGCTCAATGGGCCGCTCGTTGCCTGGGGTGGTGACGTTAATCTGGGGCGCCGCCAACACTATCGCACGACGCAACTGGGTGCAAACAATATTCTGAAGATTCCCGCCCTGAAAGAAGCAGACCTGCGTATTGTCAATCTGGAATGCGTTGTCGCCACCCAAGGCGAACAAGGCGTCAACAAGGGAGAAGGTGGTCCGTATTATTACCGCGCCCGCCCGGAAATGCTGCAAGTCCTCACGGCTGCGAATATTGATATCGTCACGACCGCCAACAATCACAGCGGTGACTACGGTGCCGAAGCTCTGTTGGAGCAAGCCAACTGGCTGGATACGGTCGGCATTGCCCATACCGGCACAGGGGCGCAGCGCGAGGCGGCTTACAGACCCGTATTCAAACGCGCAGGAAAGCTGAATGTTGCGGTCTTTTCCATCGACGCCACCCAGCATCGCTTTGCCGCAAGCGCCGATACGCCCGGCTCCGCCTATTTGCCGCTCAACGATGCAGCAGCCTGGAAAACAGAGATGGAGCCGCGCATCAAGGCGGCACGCGAGCAGGCGCATATCGTGCTCGTCGCCGTTCACTGGGGCGACAATGGCGCCACCCAGCCCGGCCCCAATGAAATTGCCGCGGGCAGAAGCCTGATAGACGCAGGCGCTGACGCCGTATTGGGAGCTTCTGCGCATGTACTGCAAGGCATCGAGATCTATCAGAATCGGCCCATCATCCATGACGCGGGCGACCTGCTGTTTGATTCGGTCCGCCGCGACTTGGGCGATGGCGGCATTTTCCAGTTGGAACTGCATCACACGGGTGTGACGCGCGTCGTGTTCGCCCCTGTGGGCATAGGGTTCGGATTTTCGGAACAACTCGCTGGCCGGGTTGCCCAGGCAGCGTCCCACAGCTTTGCAAAGCAGTGTCGGGCGCTCGGAAGTGAATTAACACTTACTGAAGATGGCTGCGCACACATCGATTTGATGCCCCCCATGCGCAGATACTTAAAACGACCTCCCGCCCAGCCGTCCATTTCCAAGGACTATTCACCCGCAGGTTTTAAGCATGCATCGACCCCTGCCTGGGAAGTGGAAAGTGTGCCGGAAAATGCCCGCATCGAGCCTGTAAAACTGGGGCCACTCACTTTATTAGGCTTACGCGTCCAGCCGACAGACCCCATCACGCGCAGGCGCATGCTGTGGGTCGAAAGCTTCTGGAGTTGCGAGGAGCAACCCCTGGAAGACATACGGCTGGATATACGTGCCGTCCCTGTGCTCCCCACCCGCATGCCGCCGTGGGGCAGAGGCATGGACCACGATCCCTGCGATTGGAACCTGCCCACCTCACGCTGGAAGCCG
The DNA here is from genome assembly GCA_041678385.1 of Burkholderiaceae bacterium. Classification (GTDB taxonomy): domain Bacteria; phylum Pseudomonadota; class Gammaproteobacteria; order Burkholderiales; family Burkholderiaceae_B; genus Yanghanlia. Next base: position 3,453 of record JBAYOJ010000198.1, read on the forward strand.
GGCGCCATTTATCGGGACTTCTATGGGCTGCGGCCGCCCTACCTGAAGGATTGGGAAAACATCGACCTGCAACTGACTGTGGATATTGTGTCCGCCCGCCATCCTTCTGCGCCGACGCCCCTGCCCTTTATCATCAAGCTGGCAGTACCCGGAAAGGATGCGGCCCCCGCCTCCCCAGCAGCAACAGCCCCTGCCTATCGGACTGAATTCCCGCCCATTATCCACACTTGCCTGCCTGGACAAACCTGGACGGCGGATCAACTGGAAGCAGTGACGGGCGGGCAGTGGCTGGTCAGGCCGCCCGAGGGGTGGTTTGTACGTTCACTGACAGTCAATCTGACGAGCATCGAGCGTCTATCGACACCCATCATGTATATCGCGCATACCCATATGGACCGGGCGCGCCATGAGCAGTACTCGAACATGGAAAAGGTGCACGCCAACAACTGGGATAGCCATGTCAGGTTGCCCAATCTGCAGGAAAAGCTGGCCGGCGCCCTTGTCAGCAAGCCGGAAATACGTGCATCTCTATCCCCGGATTTTCCGGTACTGCATGTCTCCGACCCTGTACAGGCGGTCATCGAGCTGGGTATGGCGGCCCGCCAGCGCTATCGCGGCGAGGTGATTGCCGTCACCGGAACAGCGGGGAAATCAACCACGGTCAGCATGTTGCAGAGCATGTTGGGGGGCCCGGAAAAAATTCTGGCCAGTGTAGACAATTACAACTCGCGCGTGGGCGCGCCAGCCACTCTGGCCAACCTGGGCATGGATCACGATGCGGCCGTCATCGAAATTGCGCAAAGTGCCTTATGGATGAAGCGGGGCCCCGTCAGCCGTCTTGTCCGCCCCACCGTCGCGCTGATCACCGAAATCGGCGTGTCCCAGACCGATGCCCGCGTAAAGTCAGTGGAGGACACCGCAAAATGGAAATCCCGCATTTTCGACGGCCTGACAGGCCCGGCGGTTGCCGTCATTGGAGAACATCTGCCTTGCTTCGACTACGTCTTGCGTCAGGCGCAACGTCATGCGAAGCGGGTCGTGGTATTCGGCCAGGGTGACGCTGCCGAAATCCGCATTGAAAGGGTCGAACCCGATGAAGAAGGCAGCTGGGTCACCCTGGCTTTGCCAGAGGGCGGCGTACGCTTCCGTGTCCCGTTCCCCGGGGAAGGGATGGTCCATAACGCGGTCGGGGCCGTTGGGGTACTGCACGCACTGGGCCACGACGTGAAAGCCGGGGTGACCCGTCTCTTGTCACTTCAGGCCAGCGAAGGACGCCTGCAACGACAAATGCTGCGTGTCAGTGACGGCGTCGTGCAAATCATCGATGACAGCTTCAATGCGACCGTCACCTCGATGGTCAACGCCTTATCCGTATTCGGTGCCACGACAGTTGCAGCCGGCGCCAGAAAAATCGCCGTACTGGGACGCATTGTGCATCTCGGCGACCTGGCGCGATCGCTGCACACCAGCCTGGCCCAACCTCTGTTGGCAAGCGGTGCAGACCTTGTCATCACGCATGGGGATGAAATGCGCTTTCTCCGTGCCGTGCTGCCCGATTCTGTTCTGGGCCCGCATTTCTCGGATGCAAATTCCCTTGTCGCCTATTTGCACGATTCCGTGCGCGACGGGGACTTGGTGCTGATCAAAGGCTCACGCCGCAATTCGGATTTTGGCAGCGTGACAAAATTGCTTGCAGAGAGAAACACCCGGCAGATGCACGCTGATGATTTGAGCACCCCGGCAGAACGGCCTTGCAACGCCACAACCTTTGCCGATTACTTCCGTGGCCAATGGCTGGTACGGCCCACCCCGGATTGGACGCCCGGTCGCATGATTGCCAGCCTCTCGAAAGCGAGTGCCGGCGACTTTATACCCGTCGTTTCCCGAAAGGAAAAATCAAGGATAGGCGTCAGCCTCAAGCATATCAATGAGCAGGGCTTGCCCTCCAACGCATGCCTGATCACTGATCGACCTGTAAATCCAGGCGACGAATCAATTCCTGTTCTGAAGGTTGATTCCATACAGGCAGCAGTCGAAAAATGGGTGTACAACCACA
>JBAYOJ010000199.1:0-5499 GCA_041678385.1 Burkholderiaceae bacterium
CAGGCTCTGCAGCGATGCAACCCCCAACATGAACAGACAGGCCGTCGCAAACGACAGCGTGATCAGCAGGCCGGCATACCAGGGGAAAGAGGGATTGAAGAATACGGAGTGCCAGTCAGTCACCACGTACCGGCCGTCGGAAAAAACCGCCCCGGCTGGCGTATGCATCCAGGAAAACAACACGATAGGCAGCAGAACGGCCACCGTCACGCCCATCGCCACAATCACCACCAAGGCGGTATGCACCCGCTCGGACACATGACGCCGGCCGAACAGCATGGCGCCGACGACAGAGGACTTGAAAACGAAGACGGTCAGAACGGCCGCAGCCAGCAACGGGCTGGCCACATTGCCGATGCGATCCATGAGCACCGGCCATAGACTGCCGAACTGGACCATGACGGGGACAGCCGACGCGAAGGTCAGCACAAACGCCAGCGCAAAAGGCCTGACCCAGAAACGATATGCCTGAGTCCAGCGCTCGTCGCCCGACAGCGCCCGAAGCTTGAAAAAAGCCAACGCCCAGGCGAGCCCGATCTCCAGCAGGAGAAAGAGCAGCATGAACGCCAGGCTCATGAAAAACTGGGCCTGCGACAACCAAAGGGCCGAGTGGGTCATAATGGCCGCAAGTGTAAAGCGACACCAGGCATTCTGGCCATGCATCCGGGCAAACCCTGGCGAACGTGGCAAAATGCTTACTTCACTCAATCAAATCAGTTTCAAGTATTGGCGTCTTCCTGTATGAGTTCTGTACCCAGCCCGGGCCTGCCCTCCAATTTCCTGCGCACCATCATCGAAAAAGATCTGGCAGAAGGCCGCCACGCGCAAAAACCCTGGGCAGGCCGCCCCGGCCCCGCTGCCGTACAACGTCAGGGCAGCCCCGACCCGGCTCGCATCCGCACCCGGTTTCCGCCGGAACCCAACGGCTACCTGCACATCGGTCATGCGAAGAGCATCTGCCTGAATTTCGGGCTGGCGCGCGATTACCAAGGCGCCTGCCATCTGCGATTCGACGACACCAACCCCGAAAAGGAAGAAGAAGAATACGTCCACGCCATCATCGACATGGTGAAATGGCTGGGCTTCGACTGGCAGTACCGCGATGAAGAAAACCTTTACTTCGCCAGCGATTATTTTTCCTATATGTACGAGTTCGCCGAAGCACTTGTCCAAGGTGGACATGCTTACGTAGACGAACAGAGCCCCGAAGAAATCCGCGCCATGCGCGGCACCCTGACCGAACCCGGTCGCAACTCCCCCTGGCGAGACCGACCGGCCAGTGAATCCCTGCAGTTGCTGCGTGAAATGCGCGATGGCAAGCACCCGGACGGCAGCTTGTGCCTGCGCGCGCGCATCGACATGGCGTCGCCGAACATCAACATGCGCGACCCTGTCCTGTATCGCATTCGACACGTCGAGCATCACCGCACTGGCCGGCAATGGTGCATCTACCCCATGTACTCGTGGGCGCACCCTGTCGAAGATGCGCTGGAAGGCATCACGCACAGCATTTGCACCCTGGAATTCGAAGATCAGCGCCCGTTCTACAACTGGATACTCGAACGCCTGGCCGAACTGGGCATGCTGCTCGAACCCCTGCCCCAGCAGTATGAGTTTGCGCGGCTGAATCTCAGCTATGTCGTTACCAGCAAGCGCAAGCTGCTGCAATTGGTGCGAGACGGCCACGTTACTGGCTGGGATGACCCGCGGCTGCCTACCCTCTCGGGCCTGCGTCGCCGCGGCTATACCCCTTCGTCCATCCGCCTGTTCTGCGAGCGGCTGGGGGTATCCAAGGCAGATTCCCGTATCGACTACAGCGTGCTTGAACAAGCCTTGCGCGATGATCTCGACCCTGTGGCAGCCCGTGCTGTGGCCGTGCTTGATCCGCTCAAACTGGTCATCACCAATTATCCCGAGGGCCAGAGCGAACCCTGCCACGCGCCGGTCAACCCGCATGACCCCGAAGCCGGCATGCGCAATTTCCCCTTCAGCCGTGAACTCTGGATCGAACGCGATGATTTTCGCGAAGATCCGCCAAAGAAGTATTTCCGGCTCTTTCCCGGGAACAAGGTCAGGCTCAAGTATGGCTATATTGTTGAGTGCACGGGTTGCGTCAAAAACGCGGCGGGCGAAGTCATCGAAGTCCACGCCGAATACCTGCCCGATACCAAAAGCGGCACCCCAGGCGCAGATTCGGTAAAGGTGAAGGGCAACATCACCTGGGTCAGCGCCCCAGACGCCGTGCCCGCCGAGGTCCGTCTCTACGACCGGCTTTTCCTTGAAGCGCACCCTGATGCCGGCGACAAGGACTTCGTCGCAGCCCTCAATCCTGATTCCTGCAAAACAGTGCGGGCATGGCTGGAACCGGGCAGCAATGCCAAACCAGGCACCACCTGGCAGTTCGAACGTCTGGGTTATTTCACCGCCGATATCAAAGAATCCAGTCCTGAACGGCCTGTGATCAACCGCACGGTCACCCTCAGAGACTCATGGGCACAGAAAAAGTGAGCAACGAGACCTCTCCCCGAAAAACCCGGCAGGCCCTCGACTTCAAGAGCGCCACACTCTATGCCATACGGGTCGTCCTGCACGACGCTGATACCGATGCGCTGATCGACGCACTCAAGAAACGCATGCACGATGCGGGTGCGTTCTTCGAGAACGAACCGGTGGTCGTCGACGCTTCAGGCATTGACGAAGCCATCGACTGGCCCGCACTGCTATCCGCTTTACGCGAACATCAGCTTCACCCGGTGGGCGTAATGGCTACGGGTGCTCAGCAGGAAGCGGCACGCAGCGCCGGCCTGGCCGTCGTCGATACGGGCAGCGCCCCTGTGCGTCCCGCCGCCAGACCGGCCACGGACGACGAAGTACCAGCGGCTGCTATCATTCCCGAGAACACGGCAAAGCCCGCCGGTACCCTGCCGCCACCAGCAGACGCAGGCAGCGGCGACAGCAAGGCCGAACCTCCACCCGATGCCGCGAACACCGAAGGCGAAACTGCACAGGCTGCCAGTGCCCAAGCCGCACCGGCAGCCATGATCATCAACCGCCCCTTGCGCTCCGGTCAGCGTGTATACGCACGCGACACCGACCTGATCGTGATTGGCGTCGTCAGTCGGGGGGCGGAAGTCATTGCCGATGGCAATGTGCATGTATATGGTCCTTTGCGGGGCAAAGCCATGGCCGGCGCTCGCGGTGATGCCAGCGCCCGCATCTTCACGACCCAACTCGACCCGGAACTCGTGGCCATCGCCGGGGTTTACCGGGTAATTGAAACGCGGCTCGAAGCCGGGCTGCAGAACAAGCCGGCAATCATCCGTCTCAGTGGTGAAAGCTTGCAAATTGAATCATTAAGCAACTGACGGGGAAAACCGTTTTTTGCTTTACGATTACATGATTTATCGCAAATAGAGGAATTCAATCGTCATGGCGCGAATCGTTGTGGTGACATCCGGCAAGGGTGGCGTCGGCAAAACGACCACCAGTGCAAGCTTTTCAGCAGGTCTTGCAATGCGAGGCCACAAAACAGTCGTCATCGACTTCGACGTGGGATTGCGCAATCTTGATTTGATCATGGGTTGCGAACGCCGGGTCGTCTACGACTTCGTCAACGTGATCCAGGGCGAAGCAACACTCAACCAGGCGCTCATACGCGACAAGCAACTCGAAAACCTGTTCATCCTGCCGGCTTCCCAGACCCGCGACAAAGATGCCCTTACCAAAGAAGGCGTCGAAAAAGTCCTGAACGATCTGGCCGACATGGAATTCGAATACATCATCTGCGATTCGCCTGCCGGCATCGAAACCGGCGCATTGATGGCGTCCTATTTCGCTGACGACGCACTGGTGGTCACCAACCCCGAAGTTTCGTCGGTACGGGACTCCGACCGCATCCTGGGTATTCTTTCCGCGAAATCTCGGCGCGCCGAACGCGGTGAAGACCCCATCAAGGAATACCTCTTGCTCACGCGGTACAGCGCCAAGCGTGTCGCCGACGGGGAAATGCTGTCGCTGCAAGATATTGAAGATATCCTGCGCATCAAGCTGGTCGGCGTCATTCCTGAATCAGAATCGGTTCTGCAGGCTTCGAACCAGGGCGTCCCAGCCATTCACCTGCGCGATACCGATGTCGCCGCAGCCTACCAGGACGTCATTGCCCGTTATCTGGGCGAAGACCGGCCGCTACGTTTCACAGAATACGAAAAACCCGGGCTCTTCAAGCGATTGTTCGGGGGGAAATAAACATGTCCTTTCTTTCATTCCTGCTAGGTCAGAAGAAGACTTCGGCAAGCGTGGCGAAAGACCGCCTTCAACTCATTCTCATCAACGAGCGCGGCACTGGCGTCACACCCGATTACCTGCCTCGCCTGCAGAAAGAATTGGTGGAAGTCATTTCACGCTACGTCAAGATCAATCCTCAGGATATCAAGGTGAATCTTGATCGCCAGGATTCACTGGAAGTCCTGGAGGTAAAGATTGAAATGCCTCAGATGGAAGACCAGGCCACTGACAAGTGAGCCAGCGCCCGCCCAGGTCGCCGAAATTCGCGGCCCTGGGAGGGCGACTTTGATTCTCATCAGCACATGAAAAAAACCGGCCCATTCAAGGCCGGTTAAGTGCACATCGCATCGGTAAGGGTGATTCAGCGACGCGGCGTGCTTGCGGTTCGATCAGCTTGCCGGGGATCTACTGACGCTTGCCGATCTGGTCGCCCACAACCCCGCCAATGGCGGCACCACCCACAGTGCCCAGAACACTGCCACCGGAAATGGCGGCACCTGCAACGCCGCCCACACCGGCGCCCGTAACGGTTGCCTTCTGGCGGCTACTCATATTGTCCCAGCTTGAACAGCCTGCGAGGGTCAAAGCCAGGGCTGCGGCAGCGCCCAATCGAACAAGCTTGAGTGTTTTCATCTTCGTGCTCCGTGTAGCTGAAAAAGTCATTCACACCTTAACGCAGAATTTACGATCACCGGCTTTCTGAAACAGACGAGTCGTGTATTTGAGCAACAATTGTTTCAGGGTCGGCCTTCACCAGGGCAATTACTTCGCGAAAGGCCGGATGTTCCGCGGAACCCAGCCATTCAAACATCGCCATTTCGCTGCTGAGCACCTGATTGCCAGTCTGCTGCCAACGCTGCAGCGTCAGGTCCAAATCGCCCTGTCGGCGAGAACCGATGCAATCAGCCACCAGCCAGGGAGTCAGCCCCGCCCTCGCCAGCCCCAGAGCCGTCTGCAGCACGCACACATGAGCTTCGGTACCGATCACCAAAACATTATGCCGGCGTCGTGGCAATCGCGGCAGCATGTCCGTTTCGCGTGTCGCGTCAAAATGCACCTTATGCAGGACATCATCGGCCAATACTGCCAGACGTGGGTCTGTAGCGCCGATCTTGTCTGCGCAATGCTCGGTAGCCACAACCGGCACCTGCAGCAGGCGGGCGGCGGAAAGAAGGCGATGAGCACGAGCGACCAGCGCTTCCGAGCCATCAATAG
>JBAYOJ010000200.1:0-5498 GCA_041678385.1 Burkholderiaceae bacterium
AAAGAAACCGCCAGCAGCTGGAGCGCAGCAACGTCTATCTGGAATCCATTCTGGGTAATCTGTCATCCGGCGTGCTGGTGTTCGACGAGAACTTCCGGGTCGCCATGTTCAACCAGGGCGCTCAATCCATCTTGCGCGCTGATCTGCGCTCGGTGAAGGGCCGGCCGCTGGAAACGGTCGAGGAAGCCTTCACGCTGTCGCAGTTGATACGCCAGGCGTTTACGGCACATGCGGCGGTGGGGTCGGAACGGCCCTACTGGCAGCAGCAGTTCGAGCTGGAAGTATCCGGCCATGACGAAATGGCGCGCCAGCATGTGGTAACCATACTGGCACGTGGCACCGAGCTCAAGATCGCCGGCCGGGGCAATGGTTACCTGGTGGTTTTCGATGACATCAGCGAAGTTATATCAGCCAACCGGACGGTGGCCTGGGGCGAGGTGGCGCGGCGACTGGCCCACGAAATCAAGAACCCGCTCACGCCCATACAGTTGTCGGCCGAACGCTTGGCAATGAAGCTGGCTGACCGGCTGGACGCCAAGGATGCGGCCATGCTGCAGCGCTCCACCAACACCATCGTGAACCAGGTCGCCTCGCTCAAGAAAATGGTGGATGACTTCCGGGAATATGCGCGCACGCCACCGGCACAGATGCAGCCGGTTGATGTCAACGAGCTGATTGGCGAAGTATTGACGCTGTACGGCTGGGACCCGGTTGAAGGCATGGTGCGCGGGCATGCCCAGAACGCAGCCCTGCAGGTGGACTTCGACCCTGACCTGCCACTGGTGGAAGGCGATGTTACGCAATTGCGCCAGGTGGTCCACAATCTGCTGGCCAATGCGCACGACGCCGCTGTACAGGAACACCCGCCCGCCGAAGCAGCCATTCAGGTGGGCACTAAATTAGTGCAGGCGCGGGCGGCTGATGGGCACGAGCATCTGGCGGTGCGGGTCACTGTGGCTGATAATGGTCCCGGCTTCGCGCCACAGGTGGTTGACCGGGTCTTTGAACCGTATGTCACCACCAAAGTGACCGGAACAGGATTGGGGCTTGCTATAGTGAAGAAGATTGTTGAAGAGCACGGCGGCAGCATCGACCTCGCCAACCGCCGTGAGGGAGGGGCACGCGTCTCGTTGCTGCTGACGCGGCTTGCCAGGCCTGGAACGCCTATGGACGTAGCCGTTCAGGCAAACGATAATGCGGAAAAATAGTTAGGTGACGCTTTATGGCCAGAATTCTGGTGGTTGATGACGAAATTGGGATTCGCGAGCTTTTGTCGGAAATTCTTTACGACGAGGGCCATTCGGTCGAGCTCGCGGAAAACGCCGCCGAGGCACGGGCTGCCCGATTACGCTATCGGCCCGATCTCGTCTTGTTGGACATCTGGATGCCCGACACGGACGGCGTCAGCTTGCTGAAGGAATGGGCGGCGCAGGGGCTGCTCGATATGCCGGTCATCATGATGAGCGGGCATGCCACGGTTGATACCGCGGTCGAAGCCACCCGCATCGGTGCGGTCGACTTCCTTGAAAAACCCATCACGCTTCAAAAGCTGCTGAAGACCATCGCCACGGCGCTGGTGCGCCCGGCCAATGCCGGGGCGGCGGCAAGCGCACCCCAGCGCAGTACGGTGGCAAGCAGCCCCATGGGCGGGCCCGCCGTCCTGCAGCACAGCACGGCCGCCGAGCCTCTGGAATCCGCGCCGGATGTCAATATTTCGCCCTTGAATGCCATTTCGCTCGATCAGCCTCTGCGCGATGCCCGCGATGAGTTCGAGCGCATCTATTTCGAATATCACCTGGGGCGCGAAAATCACAGCATGACCCGGGTGTCGGAACGCACCGGGCTGGAACGCACGCACCTGTACCGCAAGCTCAAGCAACTGGGCATAGACGCGTCGCGGCGTCGGAGTCTGGCTTCTTCGTCGTCCTGAAGCCTGCGCATGGCACCCCACCACAAGCGGTATGGGGTTGATTGCGTAGTGGGTTTATTCGGCCGGCTTGTTTCCCGAAGCAGCGTCGCCCGGTTCCCGTGGCCTGACGGTAGGGCCGTCGCCGTCTGGCCGGCTGCGGCCGATGGCGCTGACTGAAACCCGGGTTTCACCGCGCGGGCCCCGCAAGGAAGTGCCTCGCCAAGCGTGGCCATAGGCCACTTCAAAGCTCAGGTGGATGGTGCCGTCCATGCTGCGCTGCTGTTCCAGGGCGTCGAGCAGGCGCTGCCGCCAGGCCCGCCCGGTGAGGCCCGGCCGCCGCCCCGGGTTGGGGTTGCCGCCTAAAAGATGCGTATCGGCCAGCAGTTTTTCGGCGCTGCGATAGGTCAGGGTGATGATTTCCTGGTCCATGACAGGGTCGGAAAAACCGCGTTCGATCAGCATGTCGCCAAAGTCGTGCATGTCCACATAGGGCGGGGTGGCGGTTTCCAGGCCGGCGGTTTCCACCGCCTTGCGTAATTCGGCCTGGGTGCCGGGCCCCAGGCACGAAAACATGACCAGGGCGTTGGGCTTGAGGATGCGGCGCCATTCGGTCAAAACGTCATGCGGCGCAGGATGCCAGTGCAGGGCCATGTTGGACCACACCAGATCATAGCTTTCCGGGGGCAGGCCGCTGTCGGCCAGGTCGGCCTGGACGAAATTCACCGGCAGCATGGGCTTGTTGCGCAGCCGCTGCCACAGGCCCGGCCGCGACTGATAGCGCTGCCGGGCGATGTCCAGCAAGGCAGGGCTGCTGTCCAGCCCGGTGTAGTCCATTTCCGGGTAGCGCACCCGCAGGGGTTCTATGGCGTGGGCGGCGCCACAGCCGGCATCCAGCAGCTTGCCCGCGTTGACGCGGATATAGCTCAGGCGGTGCAGCATGCGAGTGGCGATTTCACCGTACAGGAACTGGGCATCGTCCAGCGGCGCGCGCCGGTCGAATTGTTGGCGCACGTGAACGGCGTCCAGGGGCAATGAAGAAGGCTGTGACATCTGCGTGAACAGTCACTGGTGCCGGGGGCGCCAGCGTGTTGAGATCGGGTGTCTGCGGAGGCACTGAAAAAAGCGGGCTTGAGCAGCGCTTCCGTCGTAATGGGAAACCTTCATTATGGCCTATCTGAAAACGCTGTGTGAATTTTATGGGCGCTTGCGCGACCATCTGCCCACTGCATGCGTGTTGTGCAGCACGCGCACGCCCGGCGGGCTGTGCGAGCATTGCCGCAGCGCGGTTTGCCAATCCCGGCTGTCAGGGTGGCCCCGCTGCCCGCGTTGCGATCTGCTGCTGGGCGAGGGGCGGGTAGCGCCCGAGGCTCATGCCGGGCTTACGCCAGCCGCCGGGCAAGATCCTGATTGCCCCGACTGCGCCGTAGCGCCGCCAGTGCTGGAGCGCGTGGTAGCCGCTTTCGATTACGCCTGGCCAGGGGAATTGCTCATACAACAGCTCAAGCTGCAACGCCGCATCAGTTATGCACCGGTGCTGGCGGCCTTGCTTGCAGCACGCTGCACCGATTTGCAGGGCTGCCCAGAGGCAAGGGGTGGCTTTTGGGGTGAGCAGCCGGTGCTGGTGATGCCAGTGCCGTCCAGCCGCCATTCCCTGGTGGCCAGGGGCTTCAACCCGGCCGCCGAAATCGGGCGTGATCTGGCGTATAGGCTGCGCCTGGAGTGGCGGCCCGAACTGCTGCGGCGGGTACGCGAAGGGCACGAACAGAAAAGCCAGGGCCGTCATGCGCGCCGGCAAGGGGTGGAAGGGCTTTATAGCTGCAGCGATGCTGTGGCGGGCCGCGACATCCTGGTGGTGGATGATGTGATGACCACCGGCAGCACCCTGAATGCCATTGCCACGGTATTAAAAGGTAAGGGTGCGCACAAGGTCTGGGCCGCGGTGGCCGCCCGCACGCCGCTGCGGTGCGCGGGCGGCGGCGCATAAACATATAGGATTTAATTCTTTAACGAATGGCGTTTTGTCTGTCAGACTGTCAGGGCTATTCATTCATTTGTGATAGGCGGCAGGCATTGAAGCGCTGCCATGCCCGCTGCCCCATATCCCTGCTGCATGTCTCTTCCAGATTCTTTTCTCACACCTCAGACCAGCCCAAGCCTTGGCCTTCAGGGGCGGCCTGCGTCGGGTAGTAACACTGCTCCTCTGGCGGCGACCCTGCGCCAACCCAATCGGATTCTGCTGGGGCTGGCCCTGTTGGGGCTGGCCACAGGTTTTCTGTATCTGCAATCCTCGGTTGACCTGCGGCAGGCGTTGCTGTGGGTGGTGGGCGCTTTGCTGGGCATCACCCTGTATCAGTCATCTTTTGGCTTTACACATGCCTGGCGGGTGTTTTCCTCTGACCGGCAGGCTGCGGGCATACGCGCCCAGATGCTGATGCTGGGCGTGGGGGTGTTGTTGTTCTTCCCTTTTCTGTACCAGGGCGAACTTTGGGGAACGGCGGTGCAGGGTCTGCGCGCGCCCTTGAACCTGGCCGTGGTTATCGGTGCTTTTATGTTCGGCATCGGTATGCAGCTGGGCGGGGGCTGCGCGTCCGGTACGCTCTACACGGCCGGTGGCGGCAACGCCCGCATGCTGGTGACGCTGCTTTGCTTCATCATCGGCGCGGTGCTGGCCACCCTGAATTTCGACCAGTGGATGGCACTGCCTGGCCTGCCGCCTGTAGTGCTCTTTGAAAGCTGGGGCCTGGGGGCGGCGTTGGCGGTTCAACTATTGGCGTTTGCGGCCATAGCGCTGATCGCCACCTGGATGGAGCGCCGACGCCACGGGCGGCTGGTGTCTTCTGCGTTGCGCACCCGCCGGCCGGCATCGTTGCTTTCCGGCCCCTGGCCGCTGGTGTGGGGCGGCATTGCCCTAGTGGTGCTGAACTTCAGTACCTTGTGGCTATCGGGGCGCCCATGGGGCATCACTTCGGCGTTCGCTTTATGGGGCGCCAGAACCCTGACAGCCGCAGGCGTTCCGGTCGACCACTGGGATTACTGGCTGATGCGCCTGGACATCCTGGAAGCCCCGCTGGCCCAGGACGTCACGACGGTCATGAATATCGGGCTGATGCTGGGTGCCTTGGCCGCGGCAGCCTGGATGGGGTCGTTCGCGCCCAGCCTGCGTATCCCTGTGCGCTCTTTGCTTGCGGCGGTGCTCGGTGGCCTGCTGCTGGGCTACGGTTCGCGGCTGAGCTTCGGGTGCAACATCGGTGCCTATTTCAGTGGCATGCTGTCAGGCAGCCTGCACGCCTGGTTGTGGCTGCCGGCCGCTTTCCTGGGCAGTGCCCTGGGTGTGAAATTGCGCCCCCTGTTTGGCCTGGCGGTTGAAAAACTTCCACCCCGCGCGGCGTGCTGAAATCGTTCACGCTGCACTGCGCGGCTGTTGACGGCGCCGCCACTCGGGCGGGCCGTCGTTCTTTTTTAATGCTGATTTTCCAAGCATCATGAATCCTCTGATCAAAGGTAGTACTCTCATCACGTCCATTGCGCTTTCATGCAGTGCCGCATTTGCCGCTGAAACCATGAAAGCCACCGTCGTCGGCGTCGATAA
>JBAYOJ010000201.1:0-5455 GCA_041678385.1 Burkholderiaceae bacterium
CGATGGCTACAAGGGCGACTACATCATGGACATCGCCCGCGACTTCCTGGCGGGCGCCACCGTCCAGGCAGCTGACGGCGCTTCAGTCACAGCCACCCGCAATATCGACAATCTCGAAGAGATCCGCGCCTTTGCCGTGGCGTATCTCAGGCGCGAACAAGACCTCGACCTCCAGGCCTTCAACCTGAAATTCGATAATTTCTACCTGGAAAGCTCGCTGTATACCTCGGGCCGGGTTGAAGCCACCGTCAAGCAGCTGGTTGCATCCGGCCATACCTACGAGCACGAAGGTGCCCTGTGGCTGCGCACCACCGAACTGGGCACCGGGGACGACAAAGACCGCGTCATGCGAAAAACAGACGGCGGCTATACGTACTTTGTGCCGGACGTCGCCTACCACGTCGCCAAATGGGAACGCGGTTACCAGCACGCCATCAACATTCAGGGCGGCGACCACCACGGCACCGTGGCGCGTGTACGCGCCGGCCTGCAGGCGTTGAATATCGGCATACCCGCCACCTACCCTTCCTACATCCTGCACAAGATGGTCAAGGTGGTGCGTGACGGCGCCGAAGTAAAGATTTCCAAGCGTGCCGGTAGCTATGTCACCATGCGCGACCTCATCGATTGGGTGGGGCAGGATGCAGTACGCTATTTCCTGATCCAGCGCCGGGCAGATTCAGAATTCGTCTTTGACATTGACCTGGCGCTATCGCGCAGCGACGAAAACCCGGTCTATTACATTCAATACGCGCACGCCCGCATCTGCTCCATGCTGGCGCAGTCAGCAGAACTCCACGATGCCATCCCGTCGGCACCCACCCAGGCTCTTGTCGCCCCAACGGAATTTTCGCTGCTTAGGCGTCTGGCGGAATTCCCCAACATGCTGGCCCTGGCCGCTCAAGATCTTGGGCCTCACCAGCTGGCCTTCTGGCTGCGCGACTGCGCCGCTGATTTCCACGCCTGGTACAACGCGGAACGCGTTCTGGTGGACGACCCGGCCGTGAAGCTCGCCCGACTGCGCCTGGCTGATGCCACGCGCCGCGTGCTTGCCAACGGGCTTGATCTCCTGGGTGTTTCGGCACCCGAACGGATGTGACCCGCTGATGGCCACCAAGCGCAAATCCACCAAAGGCGGCAAAGGCATTACGGTCTACGGCGTAGTGCTCGGCCTGCTCCTGGGGCTGGTTGCTGCCGTCGCCGTTGCCCTGTTTGTCACCCAGGTGCCCATGCCATTCGCCGACAAGGCCAGCCGCAGCACACCCTCGGTGCTATTGCCCGACGTCCGCGACGCGCCAGACCCCAACCTGGGCCTGCATGGTCGTGAAGGCGGCGCCATTCCGGGCACAGGTATTACCCCGGCAATCGTGCCCCCGGTCACGCCCCCATCGGGGCAGGCCACAGCACCAGCTGGCGGCGCCGACGACATCGCCAGCCTGATTGCCAGCCTGGGCAAGGGCCAGACACCGCCCGCGGGCACGCCTCCCCTGGAAAGCCAGATTTCCACGCCCAGTCAGGTCGCCACGCCGTCACCACCGGCCGCGCCGCCTCCGCCTCCGGCAGCCCGTCAGCAAGGTACCTACCACTTGCAGGCTGGCGCATTCCGCCGGGTGGAAGACGCTGAAGCCATGCGGGCGCGGGTCATCATGCTGGGCCTTTCGGCTCAGGTGCAGGCCGCGAACGTCAATGGTACGACCCTGCATCGCGTACGCGTGGGCCCCTTCAACGGCCTGGACGAAATGAACAAAGCTCGTACCCGGCTGGGCAGCGAAAAGATTGAAACCTCGGTCGTACGACAGTAATCCAGGGAACCTGCCGCGCGGCGCACAGTCTTATACCTTTTGATCTCAGGAACCACCATGTCACTGAAGCACCTGCTCCTACGCTCCCTTGCCATTGCATCCTTGGGCGCAAGCCTGGCCTTTATTCCCGTCAGCCATGCCCAGACGGGGCAAGGTTACGTAACGCTGCAGCCCGCCCAGCCCTCGGATACGGCCGGCAAGGTGGAAGTCCTGGAATTCTTCGCCTATACCTGCCCGCATTGCTTCACCATGGAACCCATGACTGCCAAGTGGTCGCAGACCCTGCCGGACAACGTCGCATTCAAGCGGGTGCCTGTCGCCTTCAACGCGGGCATGGCAGACCTGCAGAAGCTGTACTACAGCCTGGAAGCCCTGGGCCGCCTCGACCTTCACGAAAAAGTGTTTGTCGCCATCCATCGCGAGCGCACGCGCATGCAGAATTTCAACGCCATTGCCGACTGGGCCGAAAAGCAGGGCCTGGATCGCAAGCAGTTCGAAGCGGCCTTCCGCTCATTCGGCATCAACAACAAAGTGGCGCGCGCCAACGAACTGGCCAAGAACTACAACATCGAAGGCACGCCCAGCCTGGCAGTCGGCGGGCGCTACGTTACATCACCGTCGATGGCCGGCAGTTACGAAGGCACGATAGTCGAAGCCCAGAAACGGCTGGATGCGGTGCTGGGTCAGTAAGCCATCAAACGCTCATACATGCCGGCATGTCATTTGAAGCCGCAAACCTCAGTTCGCCTGCCGCAATGCCTGGGCAAGGTCGGCAATCAGGTCGTCGGGGGATTCCAGGCCGATATGCAGTCTGACCACAGCATGGCCGTCATCGGGCCAATAGCCATGTACCCGCAAGGCGGCGGGGTCGACCAATTGCACCAGGCTTTCAAAACCGCCCCATGAATAGCCGATGCCGAACAGGCACAGCGCATTCACGAAGCGCCGGGCGGCAGCGGCGTCCAGCTTGAGCGCCACCGACAGCATGCCGTTCGACCCGCTGCAGTCGCGCTTCCAGAGTGCATGACCCGGGTCGGCCGGCCAGGCAGGGTGGTAAATACGGGCAACCTCGGCCCGCGAAGCCAGGAATTCACAAACCACCATCGCGTTACGGGCGCATTCCTTCATGCGTATGGGCAGTGTCCGTACGCCGCGCAAAGCCAGCCAGGCATCATCCGCACTGACCGAAAAACCCAGGGCGTAGTGGTTGGTGCCCAGGCGCTTTGCCAAACCATCATCATTCACGACCACAGCACCCAGCATCAGGTCGGAATGCCCGCCCACATACTTGGTGCCCGCCACCACACTGACATCGGCACCCAGAGCCAGCGGCTGGTAGATGTAGCCCGAACCCCAGGTGTTATCCACAACCAGCAATAAATCGTGCTGATGGGCGTAATCGGCCAGAGCGGGCAGGTCCAGCATTTCGAACAACAGCGAGCCGGGCGATTCCACATAAAGCATGCGGGTCTCGGGCTGGCGTTTGCGCTCGAAAGCATCGACCGTGCCACGACAGTAGGTCGACTTGATGCCAAAACGGCGCAGCACGGTAGCATCCAGCGTGCGCACCGGTCCATAAGCGCAGTCGGCAATCAGGACATGATCACCGGCATCCAGCAAGGCCATCATGGCCAGGGTGATGGCACCCAGACCCGACGAGGCCAGGAAGGCGCGACTTCCCCCTTCCAGCTTGCAGAACACGTCTTCGAGCGCCGCATGTGTTTCCATGCCTGCACGGCCGTAAGTAACGCGCCGTTCGCCTTTTGAGCGTGCAGCCTGGGCGGCATCGAGCGCATCCAGATCACGGAATCGGACGGTACTGGTGCGTAGGGAAGGCAGCGCGACCGGCGCGGCGCCCGTATGCGGATCGAATTCGGCAATACCGGTATGCTGGAGCAAGGTGTCAAGTTTTGCAGGTGTGGATTCAGCCATGTCGCCTTCGCCCTTTTTGGCAATGTGCTAGAAATTACTCATCGGAACGGCGTGGGCGCTACAGGCGCGCGCCGCGAAATGCAACAGCTTATCACCGTGTTTTAAAATTGAGGCGTACCGGCCATCACCGGCCATTCGCATCTATCCCCGCCCCGCCTTCCTTAGTACGAAATTCGCCATGCTGCCACCCGAAGTTGCGCTCCCCTTTTTCGGCATTGCCGTGCTGCTCGCACTTGCGCCCGGCCCTGACAATCTCTTCGTACTCATGCAATCGGCCATGTGGGGCCGAAACGCCGGCCTGTGGGTGGTGCTGGGGCTGTGCACGGGCCTGATCGGCCATACCCTGGCCGTGGCAGTCGGCCTGGCTGCTGTCTTTGCCGCCTCAGCAACCGCGTTTCTGGTCGTCAAACTGATCGGCGCCGCCTATCTGCTGTATCTGGCCTGGGGCGCGCTGCGGGCCGGCGCCAGCGCGCGTAGCGGGGCGCGGCCACCACGGCAAACGGCAACCCAGCTTTACCGCCGTGGCATCATCATGAACCTTACCAACCCCAAGGTATCGATTTTCTTCCTGGCCTTCCTGCCGCAATTTGCTTCGCCCGCCCGGGGTTCAATCGGCCTGCAGATGGCCATGCTGGGCGGCCTGTTCATGCTGGCCACCCTGCTGGTATTCGGCGCCGTGGCGCTGTTTTCGGGCGCTATCGGCGAACGCCTGCAACAGTCCGCCCGCGCCCAGGTCTGGCTCAACCGCCTGGCGGGCGTGGTATTCATCGGCATGGCCGCCAGGCTGCTGGTCACCCCGCGCTGACGTTCAGGCCCGCTGGAAACGGTAGATGCCATCGTCGCCCAGGCGACGCTTGAGCTTGCCATCGAAATACAAAGCATGCAGGTGGGCCAGCGCTTCGCCCATGGCAAAAGTCATCTGATGCAGGTCGAGCTTGCGCTTGAACAGCACAGGCACGATATCCCATGTCGACATAGGCTCGACACAGGCTTCCATCACTTCCGCCAATCGGTCGGCATGGTGCGAGTGCTGCTGATGCAGGCGCTCGTGCAGGCCACGAAAGGGCTTGCCATGCGAAGGCAGCACCAGGGCGCTGTCGGGCAGGTCATCGAAACGCTTGAGGGAATCCAGATACAGCGGCAAGGGGTTGCCTTCCGGTTCGAAATCAAAGACGCTGACGTTGGTAGAGATGCGCGGCAGCACCATGTCGCCGGAAATCAGCACATCCAGCGCTTCACAATACAAGGATGCGTGTTCAGGCGCGTGGCCGTAGCCGGTAATGACACGCCATTCGTTGCCCCCTATGGAAAAGCGGTCGCCATGCATGATGCGCCGATAGCTGGAAGGCACCGGCGTGACCAGGCTGGGATAGTAGCTGGCCCGCTGGCGGATCTGCTCAACCGAGTCAGCGTCCGTCATGCCGTGCCGGCCAAAGTGAGCGGCAGCTGATGCGCCATTCGGGCCGCCTGCCTGCCGGCCACCTTCCTGTGATTGCGACCACAGACGTGCCACGAAATAATCGGTGGCCGTCATCCACAGCGGCGTATTCCAGCGCTCGCATAACCAGCCCGCCAGGCCAACGTGGTCCGGGTGCATGTGGGTGACTATCACCCGCAGCACCGGCAGCCCTTCAAGTTCGTTGTCGAAGATACGCTGCCATAGATCCTGAACTTCGGGCCGCGTCACACCGCAATCCACGATGGTCCAGCCATCGCGTCCG
>JBAYOJ010000202.1:0-5425 GCA_041678385.1 Burkholderiaceae bacterium
CATAAAGACCGCCCGCATTCCCTCAAAGCCTGCACATCATTCCAGCGATATATCGGCCCCTTTGATCGCTGCGCCCCAGGCACGCTGCTGCTGGGCAACAAGATCAGCCAGCTCCTGAGGGCTGGATGGATGCACTTCCATACCAAGCTCCATCATGCGGTTTTTCAGTTCGGGATTCTTCAGCACCGTTTGCAGCGCAGTGTTGAGCTTCTGAATCACATCATCGGGCGTGCCGGCCGGTGCCATCAGACCACCCCAGTTGATGAAATCGAATCCCGGATACGTTTCCCCGACTGCTGGCATGTCAGGAAGCACGGGTGAGCGCTCATCTGCCATCACGCCAATCGCCCGCAACCTGCCCGACTCAATGAATGGCCTCGCGGATTCCCAGCTATTGAACATGTAGTCGAACCGGCCGGCTGCCAGATCGGACATGGCTTCTGGTGAGCTTTTGTAGGGAACTTCCGTCACCTGAGTGCCGGTCAGCTTACGAAGGTGAGCGGCGCCGACACGCCCTGAGGCGTTACCAAAACCATAGAACCCCGTGCCCTGCTTCTTTAGGTGGTCGACCAGTTCTTTGGGCGTTTTGAAGGGGGTGTCCGCATTGACGAGCAACACAAAAGTGTAGCGATTCATGCTCCCGACGGCGGCAAAGTCCTTGATGGGATTGTAAGGCAGGTTCTTGGTAAGAAAGGTGGCGGTGGAGTGGGTCGATGAGCTGCCCATGCCCAGGGTGTAGCCGTCGGGGGTGGATTGAGCGACGGAAAGCGTAGCTATCTGCCCCAGGGCACCGGGTTTGTTCTCTACGACGATGGGGGTATTCAGTTCGGCTTGCAGGTATTGGCCAAGCAGGCGAGCAAGGATATCGCTGCCGCTACCGGGGCCGAACGCGACGACGATCTTGACGGGTTTGGACGGGAAGTCTGCGGCGGCCTGGGTGGGGGCGGTCGTCAGTGAAAGTACGGCTGCCAGCAGAGCGCTGAAAATCTTGAGCATGTTGTCTCCTGGATAGTCCTCATGCTTAATGAACCTGAACCGGCTCTCTGAAGCATCAGGGACGAGTTTAAATTGTTCATACAACTTTTGGTGATGAATTTAGATGAAACTTCCTAAAATTTCCATTGTTTCTGCTGTGTTAGATGTGTGTAGGTAAAAAGATACGTACAAATAATCCACCTACAGAGCGTACTATATTTTATTGTAAGATAGTCAGTTAAGATGGTTGGCAGTCAATATTGAGGTGAAATATTCTCACGATGTCATGGGCCCGAGCACCGAAAGGCATGGGTCTGCGGCAGCCCCAGGGCGCAACGGGCTAACCATCAACTTTGGGGAAGAACATGAATAAAGAACTCTTTGAGCAAGGCATGCAAATACGTCGCAAGGTCGTTGGCGATACTTATGTGGATGCTTCCATGAGCAATGCCGATGAATTCAGCATGCCGATGCAGGAACTCGTCACCCAATACTGCTGGGGAGATGTGTGGGGCAGGCCGGGGCTGGATATGCGCAGCCGAAGCCTGCTGAACCTGGGAATGATTTCCGCGCTTAATCGGCCCAGCGAGCTTGCGGCTCTGGAAGACAGTGCGGTCAAGGTGGTGGTCGACTTGTCCACCGTCGGGGGGGCGGCAACGCAGGAGGTGGCCGCGGCCTTGCGGCAGCAGGGGGTCGAACTTGTCGACGCGCCGGTCAGTGGCGGTGCTGCCGGTGCCCAGGAAGGCACCCTGGCCGTCATGGTCGCCGGCCAGACCCGGCAGGTATGGCATGCGGCTGCTTCCCAGGGCGGCGCGTCGGACGATTTGACGGCCATCGTCCGTTTCATGGAACGCTGGTCTTCATCCCGGGAATGAAGGCAGGCTGTGTTGCAGCTACTCATCGCCGTTTCGGGCGGGTGTTGAAGGCGTCTGCCCGAAACGGCTGAGTTATACTATGGCGACCCTGAATGTCAAGCGTTTCAGCCTCTTAGTACACGCATGTCCACGCCTCTAAAGAACCCGTTGCCTGTCCAGGACCTGAGCCTGCGCGTTGAGAAAGTCGCCGCACCCATGCGTCAACAGGCAGTGGAATTGATGCGGCAAACCATAACGACGGGCCGTTTTCTGCCTGGCGAACGCTTGGTGGAAAAGGACCTGTGCGAACTGCTGGGCGTAAGCCGCCCGTTGGTCAGGGAAGCCTTGCGCCAGCTGGAATCCGAAGGGCTTATTCATATGGTGCCTAATCAGGGCGCTACCGTGGCCAGGCTGGACCTGGATCAGGCCAGGCAGCTATACCGTGTGCGGGCAGAGCTTGAAGCGTTCGCGTCAGAATTGTTCACCAGCAATGCCAGCGACGCCGACATGCAAGAATTGCAGGCCTGTTTCAAACGCCTTAAACAGACCATTCGCAACAGCGATGCCACCAGCCGTCTTGCGGCAAAAAGCGAGCTGTACACCTGCCTGCTGCGTGGCAGCGGTAATGAAATCCTGTCCCAGATTCTCAATCTGCTGAATGCGCGCATCATGCTTTTGCGTGCTACGTCATTGCAGCAGCCAGGCCGCTGGCAGCAGAGCGTCAACGAACTGGAAGCCTTGGTCGATGCGCTTACGCAGCGTGATGCGACGGCAGCCCGAAACATGGCGGCCCGTCACGTTGAGAACGCGGCCGAAGCTGCTTTAAGTATCCTGCATCAGCAGGCATCATGAGTTTTTGGCGATAATACCCGGCTGCCAACCTGCCTGGCGTGCATATAAGCACCCCTGGTCCACACGCGAGTGATTGGTATCAGAAAGTACGCTCATCCATAGCGATGCGGTATCAGTGCCAGCCGAAATAATATTGGACTGAAGCGGGCCAACTCCCCTATGCTGCGTGCGGGGTGGTCGCCTCACTCGTGGAAATGGCCGGAAAATCCGCCTTCCAGGAAAGTGCAACGGCCCGCAGACCCTCACTGACTTACTTATTAATTAGCGAAGAGACATATGAAGACGATTCGAAAGCTCCTGGTAGCCAACCGTTCTGAAATCAGCATCCGCGTCATGCGGGCGGCAGCCGAGCTGGGGATTCGTACCGTAGCCATCTTTGCTCATGAAGACCGGTTTTCATTGCACCGTTTCAAGGCGGACGAAAGCTATCTGGTGGGCAAAGGGAAGAAGCCCATCGAAGCGTATCTGGACATCGAAGATGTCTTGCGTATTGCGCGTGAAGCCGGCGTCGATGCCATTCACCCCGGCTATGGCTTCCTTTCCGAGAATCCCGAATTCGCCCAGGCCTGTGCCGACGCCGGTATCATTTTCGTCGGGCCCACCCCGCGTGCCATGAATATGCTGGGCAACAAGATATCGGCCCGTGAAGCTGCATCGGCGGCAGGGGTGCCCATCATGCCGGCAACGGATGCGTTGCCCGACGATATCGGCGAGGTCAAGCGCATGGCCAACGAGATCGGCTACCCCCTAATGCTCAAGGCGAGCTGGGGCGGCGGCGGGCGTGGGATGCGCGCCATCAGCACGGAAGCCGAACTGGTCGAGCAGTTGGGTGTTGCCCGAGGCGAGGCACGAGCCGCTTTCGGTAATGACGAGGTCTATCTGGAAAAGCTCGTGCAGCGGGCACGCCACATTGAGGTTCAGGTCATTGGCGACACGCACGGCAATATCGTGCACCTTTTTGAGCGCGATTGTTCGGTACAGCGGCGCAATCAAAAGGTGGTGGAGCGCGCGCCTGCCCCTTATCTGGACGACGCCACGCGGCAAGGGCTCTGCGAGGCTGCGCTGAGTCTGGCCCGCGAAGTCGGCTACGTCAATGCGGGCACGGTGGAATTCCTGATGGACGCCGATACCGGCAAATTCTATTTCATCGAAGTCAACCCACGCATTCAGGTCGAGCACACAGTCACCGAAGAAGTCACCGGGGTCGATATCGTCAAGGCGCAAATCCGTATTGCGCAAGGCGGCCGTATCGGCGTGCTTGAAGGGGACGAGGTCTCTGGCGTGCCGGCACAGGCCGATCTGCGCCTGAATGGTCACGCCTTGCAATGCCGGGTGACGACCGAAGACCCCGAGCAAGGCTTTGCGCCAGACTATGGCCGCATCATGACCTACCGCAGTGCGGCAGGCTTTGGTGTCCGGCTCGATGGCGGCACGGCCTATACCGGCGCCATCATCACGCCATACTTCGATTCGCTGTTGGTCAAGGTCACGGCCTGGGCGCCCAGCGCCGATGAAGCCATCTGCCGCATGGACCGTTCCTTGCGTGAATTCCGCATCCGCGGGGTGTCCACCAACCTGGCATTCCTGGAAAACGTCATCAATCACCCCCTGTTTCAGTCCGGTGAGTGCACGACGCGCTTTATCGACGACACGCCCGAGCTGTTCCAATTCCGAGAAAGCAAGGACAGGGCAACCCGACTGCTGCGCTTTATCGGTGAAGTGGTCGTCAACGGCAACCCGGAAATGCGTGGGCGCGAGTTTCCGAATCAACCTTTGGCTGCACCCGCGCTGCCGCAAGGGGTGGATCTTACACAGCCGCCACCGGCAGGTGTGCGTGACATCCTGCTTGAACTCGGCCCGGCCGGGTTTGCCCGCTGGATGCGCGAGCAACCACGCACCCTACTTACCGACACGACCATGCGCGACGCGCATCAGTCATTGTTCGCCACGCGCATGCGTTCCAAGGAAATGCTGGCCATCGCCCCTTACTATGCCCGCATGCTGCCAGGGATGTTCTCCATGGAATGCTGGGGCGGCGCCACTTTCGATGTGGCCATGCGCTTCCTGAAGGAAGACCCATGGCAGCGGCTGGCCAGCCTGCGCGAAGCAATGCCCAACATCCCATTGCAAATGCTGCTGCGCGCATCGAATGCCGTGGGCTACACCAATTATCCCGACAATGTGGTGCGGCACTTCGTTGCACAGGCTGCTGAAGCCGGTGTGGACATCTTCCGCGTGTTTGATTCCCTGAACTGGGTGGAGAACATGCGGGTGGCCATCGACGCCGTGAACGAGTCGGGCGGTGTGTGCGAAGCCGCCATCTGCTACAGCGGCGATATCTTCGACAGCAGCCGCCCGAAGTTCAACCTGAAGTATTACGTGGATATTGCCAAGGAACTGGAACGCGCGGGCGCCCATGTGCTGGGCATCAAGGATATGGCAGGGATCTGCCGGCCGCGTGCTGCGGCTGCTTTGGTCAAGGCCTTGCGGGAAGAAACCGGCTTGCCGGTGCACTTCCATACGCATGACACCAGCGGCATCTCGGCAGCCAGCGTACTGGCAGCCATCGAGGCCGGCGTGGATGCAGTCGATGGTGCCATGGACGCCATGAGCGGCCTGACATCGCAACCCAACCTGGGCGCCATTGCGGCCGCCCTCAGCGGTTCGGAACGTGACACCGGCCTGGACCTCGACGCCATGCAGGCCGTCTCGCAGTATTGGGAGGGGGCCCGGCGCTATTACGC
>JBAYOJ010000203.1:0-5419 GCA_041678385.1 Burkholderiaceae bacterium
AACGGTTGCCGTAGCGGCGACACCGTTGAAGTTCTGCAGCATGTGATGAACAAGGCCGATATTGAGACCCGCAAATACGAGCATCCCGACAAACACCACTGCCACTTTCATGCGCAGGCCCAGATCAAGAGCCAGCCGCCAAAGCCGCGTCAAGACGTGTGCTGTCACTGTTTAATTCTGTTTTATTAGTCTCCTCGGCGAGTTGTATCTAAATACGATTTAGACTACAACTTGTAAATAAAGAACAAAACCGACTTCAGAAACACATCAGCATTGCGGCACGATCAAACATCCAAGCACTAACAGTGCGTGGCATCAATAGCCATTATCTATCAGTAAAATTTAAATAATAAATTTTACATCGCAAACGAGATACATTATCATTATCAACATACTCATTCTTACCCGGATCGCCTTATGCTCGTCTTCGCACAAAAAACCAGCCAGGTTCTGCTTCATATGGCTGTCGCCTTCGGCGTCACCTACGGGTTTACGGGCTCATTGGCAGTGGGCGGGCTGGCAGCGGTGGTCGAACCTATCTGCAATGTATTGGTCCTGCCCCTGCACGACCGGGCCTGGGGCCGGCTGCGCCGCAGTTTGAGCGATGGCAACACCCCAACAATGCGCAGGCGCGCAGTAAGAAATATGCCTCAAGCCGCAGCAGCAGAGGGCTCTGCTGCCTGAAAGTAAAGTCAGCCCGGCCGGCTGGCCGGTACGAGCCAGGCCAGCTGCCGCCGGGTACTTGTCAGGAACGCCGGGCCTGACGCAACACCAGCCCAAGCAGCAATGCAGACCACCCCTGAAAGAGCAGGTCGAGAGCCAGTAAAAGACCCAGCACCCATACACTATTGCCCGGCCAGTTCATGGCGATAAGAATCCCGACCAGCAAGGTCAGCACCCCCGAAATTCCCAGCCAGCCCCAGCCCCGCTGCCCACGATTATTGAACCAGAGCCAGGTGCGCAGCGCACCCACGGCAATCAGGATCGACCCGAACAGCAGAGTCAGCATCGTTGCACCCTGAACGGGATAGAAGGTCGCAAAAAGACCCGCGAGCAGATAAAGCAGACCGCTGATGCTCCAGAACAGAAAGCCGTGGATCTGCTTGATGCGCCACGCATGCAGCAGCTGTCCCACCCCGGCGATGGCCATCAGTACGCCGATGAAGATCACACTCGCCAGGGTCGCAGCAAAGACATGGCCCAGAGCAAACACCCCCAGCACCAGCAACACAATACCGAGACCGACAAACCACCCCCAGCGCGCCTGCAGCTCAACCAAAGCATCGGCGATCGTGTTGCCAGGCCAGTCTGCCGGGTTTTTTTGTGGTTCATTCATGCGACGTTCTCCTTGAGTGTTCATCAAACGGCAGGGGCTGACCTTACTTACAACTATTGAAATCATGCAGGGAGGTACCGCCGGCGTCAACTTACCTATCAGCTTATGTATATATTCACTGGTATCGTCAGGGCGGAGATAAGAATGGAATGCGGACAATGGGTGTACGCAAGGCCGCTCAGGAGACCAGAACAATGTGCGATTGCAACAGAAAATTTACCGGATGGAAGGGCTGGCTGAATCTGCCTGAAGCTGAAACACCCCGCCCCGTCGGCCCGTGGGTGGACGTTTCACATGTCATCACTGAAGACCTGTCCCGGTCCCCTGTGTTGCCACGCCCCCGCATTACCCAGATCATGCGCCTGCCGGAAAACGTTGCCAACGTAACGGAGCTGCAGATGGTGTGCCATCATGGCACGCACGTCGACGCACCGCGCCATTTTCTGAACGATGGGCCCAGTTTCGAGGACATTCCCATTGACCGGCTATCGGGGCAAGGCGTGGTATGGAAGCTGGACAAGGCGCCGCTGGCCCTGATCGAACCCGAGGACTTCGAAAATGCCACGCCCGCGCTGCAGCCTGGCGACATCGTCCTGATCAATACAGGTTGGTGGCACAAGATCAATACGAAGGAATACGACGACCACCCCTGCCTGAGCGATGCGGCAGCGCAGTGGCTGGTGGACAGGCAGGCAAAATTGATCGCTGTGGATTTCACCACACCCGATCTGACCGCTCATTTACGGCCCAAGAACTTCGCGTATCCCGTCCACCACATCCTTTTGAGCCACGGCGTACTTGTGGCAGAACACATGACCAATCTGGACAGCCTTTCAGGGAAGCGGGTCGAAGTCGTGTTCGGGGCACTGAACATTCTTGATTCGGACGGCGGCCCGGCACGGGTGCTCGCGCGAGAAATCGCCGCCTGAATTCATTTGGCCGGGGCGTGGCACGCTACGCCCCGAAGCCCCATCAATCAGCCGATGGCGGGGTGTGCCACTTGGGAAAGAGTTCAGCGACATTTTCGCTGTCCAGGCGCCAGGAAGCACATTTGTCCAGAAAGAACGGCATGCGATCGCCGTTGCGCAGAGGCTCGAAAGGCGCTGTGCCTTCCGGGTTCTGGCCCAGAGTCTGGGTCTGGACGGTTGCCGTGGCCATGGTGACCAGCAATTCCGATAAGTGCGTACAGGCGGCTCGCGCCGGCAGGCGGCGGCGGACTTCATCCTTCCAGCCGGCGGCGATACGAGCGCCAACCATGGCCCGGATACCGGCGTGCACGTCAAAGCAGCTGGGATGCGGGGCGTTATCTATCGCTGCCTCGGCGGCAATGATGGTTCGCTGTCCATCCACCGTCAGGCGTATGGACATCTGATGTACGGGCTGGCCAGCCTCCTTGAGGCGGCTGCGCGCGTCATGATAATCAAACGGCTTGGTGTCGATCAGGAATCCTTCGATATCCCAGAGACCATCGTCCCGGAGGTATCCCCGCATTTCTATGGAACGTTTGTGCATCGGCTTGCGCGCGACGGCTTCTGACAAGGGCATGTTTTACTCTTCAATCTTCAATCATCTTGCGACGCGTCAAGAGGCGCAAAAAATGGGGTCAGACCACGATTTCTTAAAAGAAATCGTGGTCTGACCCCATTTTTACCATTTTTAGCGAGAGATCAGGACGGGATAGCGTACTTCTGACAGCATGGAACGGGTCACCCCGCCGAACAGCAGTTGCCTGCGCCGTGGCTTGCTGTACGCACCCATTACGATCAGATCGGCTTCTTCCTGGGCGGCTACCGCAAGTATCACCTCGTTCACCGAGCGCCCATATGAGCTTTCTGCGCGAGTGTGGATGTTGCCTCCGTGGCGAGCCAGATGGTGAGCGGCGTCAGTACCAGGCAATTCCCCGTGACGGCCCTCGTTCTTGTCGGGATCAACAACCAGTAAGGTGGTTTGATCGGCCATCCGGATATAGGTCAGCGCGTCGGACACAGCCCGGCGCGCTTCGCGGGTTGCGTTCCACGCGACCACCACGCGCTTGACATCTTCCCGCTGCTCCCAGCCTTCGGGAACGACGATGACGGGCACACCCACTTCAAAGACCACGCGTTCCGGGGTAACCCCGTTGGGCAGGCAACTTTCGCGCCGGTCTTCGATCAGGACCAGATCGCAATGCAGGGAATTGAGGGCGGCATCTTCAGCTTCGGAAGCCCGCCACAATACGCGGAACTCAGCCGAGACGCCCCGGTTCTGGCCGACAGCCGCCAGGCGCTGGCCGGCTTCCAGCACGGCTTCCTGCTCACGCTGGCGCCGCCGGGCGATCACTTCCTGGATGGCCGCATTGCCCCGGACATGGGTGCTGCCGTCCGCCCCGGTCGATACGGCGCCCATATTGAAGATGCCAATGAGATGAGCGTCACACTGCTGCGCCAGCCAGCCGGCATAATCAAGAATACGGTAGTCGCGGTCTGCATAATCAATGAAGACCGCGATGCTTTTCCATGTGCTCATGCTTTGCTCCTTGCTGAGATGGCGAACATGCTAGCCCAAAATCATTTCCATATGTAAAATCAACGCAAGCCATCGGGAGACCAGCATGAGCATGTCCATCGAAGCAACCGTCAGCGCTGCGCTGGCACTTGAAAATTTCAACGCCCATCAGTCCGCGCAAATGAATCTGCTGCGCGAAACGCTGGATACACAAGCCCGCACGGTGACTGAAGTCATTGAGTCATCCATGCCCAGGCTCGCCACCAGCGGCCATCTGGGCACACAGGTCAACACTTACGCCTGAACCTGTCACGCGCCACCGTCAGGCGCCCACTTCGGTTACGTCAAGCCTGCAGGGCTGCCCGGTTATCCAGAGCCGGCCACTGCGGCGTGCGCGCATAAGGGCCCTCTGATCAGAGGACCCTTATGCGCTAGTACCTAATCTTTCGCGCTGGTAGCTGCCGTCCTGCACATGGCGGCACCATTCCTTGTTGTCCAGATACCATTGCACCGTCTTACGCAAACCGGTTTCAAAGGTTTCATCAGGCGACCAACCCAGTTCACGCCCTATCTTCGCCGCATCAATGGCATAGCGCAGATCATGGCCAGGCCGGTCGGCCACAAAGGTGATCAGGTCAGCGTAGCGACCCACACCGGCGGGCTTTTGCGGATGCAGGGTTTCCAGCAACTCACAAATCGCCTGGACAACTTCCAGATTGCGCTTTTCGTTATGGCCACCGATGTTGTAGGTTTCGCCCACGACGCCTTTGGTCACCACCAAGTAAAGCGCACGCGCATGATCTTCTACATAGAGCCAGTCGCGAACCTGATTCCCCTTCCCGTATACAGGCAGCGGCTTGCCTTCGAGCGCATTCAGGATAATGAGCGGAATCAGCTTTTCAGGGAAGTGATAAGGCCCATAGTTGTTCGAGCAATTAGTGATGAGCGTAGGCAGGCCAAAAGTGCGCCGCCAGGCCCTTACCAGGTGATCTGAACTGGCCTTGCTGGCTGAATACGGCGAACTGGGAGCATACGGTGTGGTTTCTGTGAAGAGATCTTCGGGGCCTTCCAGGTCGCCATAGACTTCGTCAGTGGAAATATGATGGAAGCGGAATACCTTGCGGGCTTCATCATCAAGGCTGCGCCAGTATTCGCGCGCGGCTTCCAGCAGCACATAGGTACCGACAATATTCGTCTGGATGAAATCGGCAGGCCCGTCAATCGAGCGATCAACGTGGGATTCGGCTGCCAGATGCATCACGGCATCAGGCTTGTGCTGCTGGAATACACGCGAGATTTCAGCCGCATCACAGATATCGACCCGCTCGAAGACGTAGCGGGGGTCATCTGCCACATCGGCCAGAGACTCCAGGTTGCCTGCATAAGTAAGCTTGTCGACATTGACGACGGCATCTGCCGTATTGTGGATGATGTGGCGAATGACTGCGGAGCCGATGAAACCGGCGCCACCGGTGACGAGTATCTTCATGCGTAGAGGAATAGAGTGGATCCGAAGCGGTCAAAGATAGCATGTTTGCCCGTTACGCTCTCTGCGAATGCTGGCTGATGTTCTATTGAGGAAAACCCTAGTCATATCTG
>JBAYOJ010000204.1:0-5415 GCA_041678385.1 Burkholderiaceae bacterium
ACACCATCAGGTTGACTGCCAATGGTGGCGTGAATTGCCCCAGCGCCACCATGACGGTGAGCAGCACGCCGAACCAGACAGGATCCCAGTCATAGGTATTGGCAATGGGCATGAGCAGCGGCAAGAAGATCAGGAAGATGGAAATGCCGTCCAGAAACATGCCCACCACCGTCAACAACAGGATGATGAGGGCCATTACCCCGTATTCGCCTATGCCCAGGCCCACAATGGCGTTGGCAATCGGGTCGATGACGCTGAGGGTGGAAAGTGCCCAGGCGAAGATGCCGGCCAGGGATACAACCAGCATGATGACGGCCGACAGTTCCGCAGCTTCTCGCATGATGGTGAAAAGGTCGCGCAAGCCTATCGTGCGGTGCACCGCCATGCCGACGAACAGGCCGTAGAACACGGCAACGACCGCGGCTTCGGTGGGGGTGAAATAGCCCATGCGCATGCCGCCCAGGATGATGACCGGCGCCGCCAGGCCCCAGATGGCTTCGTAAAGGCTGCGCCAGAACGGCGGGCGGGCCATTTCGCGTTCAGCCTGCCCCATGTTGTGGACGCGGGCCAGCCACACCGCCGGCACGATGAGCGCGATGCCGACCAGCAGGCCGGGTACCAGCCCGGCGGCGAACAGGGCAGGTACGGACGCTTGCGGAACCAGTACGGAGTAGACGATGAACGCAATGGAGGGTGGGATGAGAATATCGGTGGCCGCGCCCGCGCCAACAATGGTGGCTGCGTAAGGGCCCGGGTAACCGGCGCGCTTCATGGCGCCTATCATGACCCCGCCGACTGCTGCAGCGCAGGCTGGCCCCGAACCCGATATTCCCCCAAGAAACATCGCCACCGCAATCGTGACCAAAGGCAGCATGCCGGGCCCGCGCCCCACTATTGCCAACGCAAAGTTCACCAACCGGGCTGCCACGCCCGAGCGATCGAAGATGGAACCCACCAGCACGAACATGGGAATGGCCAGCAGCGGGTACTTGGCCAAGCCGGCGTAGAAGCCCTGGGGCACGGCCATCAGCCCGAACCATTGGGTGTCAAGGTTAGACAGGATGATGGCGATGGAACCCGACACCCCCAGGGCAACGGCGACGGGTACGCCTATCGCCATCAGCAGCAGAAAACTGCCGAATAGCAGCGCTACCGTCATGGCCGGCCCAGCATGAGGCGATGCAGCATGCCCATCAGCCGCAGCGTGATGACGATGGCCAATATGGGCAC
The DNA here is from genome assembly GCA_041678385.1 of Burkholderiaceae bacterium. Lineage (GTDB taxonomy): Bacteria > Pseudomonadota > Gammaproteobacteria > Burkholderiales > Burkholderiaceae_B > Yanghanlia. The sequence continues at coordinate 1,231 of JBAYOJ010000204.1, forward strand.
CCAGATGGAATACCACCAGGTTGGCACACCGATGGCCGGTGAAGTGTCGCCCCAAGTGTATTCATCGTAGACCATGCGCGCCGACAGTATGGTGAGCGTGGCGAAGAACAGCACCGAGCAAAGGGTGGCAATGCGCGCCAGTAAAAGCTGGCGGTTGCGTGGACCGGCGTCGGCCAGGAACTCAATGCGGATGTGCTGGCTGCGTACGAAAGCCGTGGCGCTGGCCGTCATCGTGACAACGATGAGCAGGAAGACGGAGAATTCTTCTGTCCAGGCGAAAGACGAATCGGTAAGGTAGCGCACCACCACATTGGCGAAGGTGATGAGCGCAAGCAGGGCCATGGCAAGGACAGAAACGCAGTCCTCGAAGATCAGGGGAACCCTGACGCGTGGAGGCGGAGCGGGCTCCGGCATGGCCGTTGATGGTGATTCGGGCATGTTCTGCTGTAAAGTGTTGGATGTAATGGGCGGCGTCCATGCTAGCGCCTCGCAATGCTTTACGCAGTCGGTGCTTACCCCCGCTGTCGCAGGCAGCGTCACCGCGCCTCGCCAAGTGGCGTTGCAAAAGTGGCGTGGTCAGCCGTCCTGTTCTTTCTTCTTCGCCGCTCGTCTTTTTGGCAGCGCCAGCATGGTGCCGCGGCATTCAGGTGCGCCACACAGGCAGCGGTACTGTTCGCGTAGCTTTTTCGTCTTGCGGCCTTCGATTTCCAGGGCGTAGTCAAAAAAGAGCTCATCACCTGCGGGGATGTCGTGCAAGCTGTAGATATACAGCCGGGTGCCGGCCTCGTTTTCCCGGGCTTCGCAGTTCGGGCTGCACGAATGGTTGATCCAGCGGGCGTCGTTGCCGCGCTGGCCGCCGTCGATGATCTTGCCGGAACTCAGCGAAAAGAAGAAGGTATGGTTGGGGTCGTCCGGGCTTGATGCTGGCCGTTCATCGGCTTCTTCTGTTGTGATCCGGCGGCCGCGATACTCAAGGATGCAGGTCTCTGCCGGGATGTCGACGGCCGCGAATACGCCCGTACCGTGCAGTCCTGATGGGCGAACTTCGTGCAAAGAGATTTTTTTGCTGGACATGGATGGCGGTTCCCGGATGACAAAAGCACTACACTTTACGCAATTTCCAGATGATCAGGTCAGAGGAGACCCAGTGAGTACCTTAGTAAATGCAGAACCCGACCGCCTTGATGGGGCGCAGCGCATGCTGCGGACACTGATAGACCTCGGTGTCGACACCATTTTCGGTTATCCGGGCGGGGCTGTTCTGCCGCTGTACGACGCGCTGTATTCCGAACCGCGCATCCGTCACATTCTGGTGCGCCACGAGCAGGGCGCCGTTCACGCCGCTGAAGGCTATGCACGCTCTACCGGCAAGCCTGGCGTTGTGCTGGTGACTTCCGGGCCGGGGATGGCCAACACCACGTCCGGCCTGCTCGACGCGATGTGTGATTCCATTCCCGTATTGTGCATCAGCGGCCAGGTGGCCACATCGGCCATTGGCACGGATGCCTTCCAGGAGTGTGACGCAGTGGGTATTTCCCGCCCTGTCACCAAATGGAATGCCCAGATCCGGCGCGGCGAAGATATCGCCGCCATGACGGCCAAAGCCTACCGCCTGACAACGCAAGGCCGGCCAGGCCCCGTGCTGATCGACTTCCCCAAGGATGTGCAGATTGCCGAAGCCCCGCCCCTGACGGAAGAAGAAGACATTGAAACGGGTGTGGCTGCCACTGATCTGGCCAACCCTTCCGTCGAGGCCGCTGTAAAGCGGGCTGCCGGCCTGATCGCCAACGCCAAGCGGCCGGTATTCTACGGTGGCGGCGGTCTGATCAATTCCGGCGTCGACGCCTGCGAAACCTTCACCAGCCTGGTACAGGAATTGGGTGCACCCTGCACCCTGACGCTGATGGGTTTGGGCGCCTTCCCGGCCGATGACCCCGGCTTCATAGGCATGCTGGGCATGCACGGTACGCTGGAAGCCAACCTGGCCATGCATCACGCCGATCTCATTATCTGTGTGGGCGCGCGCTTTGACGACCGCATCACAGGGCGGCTGTCCGACTTCTGCCCGCATGCCAGCAAGATACACATCGATATCGACCCGGGCTCCATCAATAAGGTGGTGCGCGCCGATGTCGCCATGGTGGGTGACTGCTACCCGCTATTGCGCGCACTGCGCAAAGAAGTCGCAGCATTCGACCTGAATCCCGAACGTCTGCAGCCCTGGTGGGATCGTATCGGGGTCTGGCGCGCGCGCGATTGCCTGTCGGTTACCCCTTCGACGGAAGACATTCTGCCGCAGCATCTGATGGTAAGCCTGCGTGAGGCCCTGGCCGGTCACGACGCGGTGGTGTCCACCGATGTGGGGCAGCATCAGATGTGGGCGGCCCAGTATCTGCGCTTCACGCGTCCGAATCGCTGGCTGACATCCGGCGGCGCCGGCACGATGGGCTACGGCCTGCCTGCGGCCATAGGGGCGCAGATCGCGCATCCAGACAAGCTGGTGGTGTGCGTTAGTGGCGATGCGTCGGTGCTCATGAACATTCAGGAAATGGCCACAGCCACCCAGCATCGGGCGCCCGTGAAGGTCGTGCTGTGCAACAACCGTCACATGGGCATGGTGCGGCAGTGGCAGGAACTCATCCATGATGGGCGCTACAGCCATAGTTACAACGATTCCCTGCCAGACTTCGTGGCGCTGGCCAAATCTTTCGGCTGGCGCGGGGCGCGGGTCGAGGATCCGGCTCAGCTTGAAGCGGCGCTGGCGGAATGTCTTGAGTCGGAAGGGCCTTATTTCCTGGACGTGGCCGTGCTGGCCCAGGAAAACTGCTTTCCCATGATGCCTGCGGGCTATGGCCATCAGCAAGTCATGCTGTCCGAAGACACCTGGTATGTAGAAGAGTGAGTATGGGGCACGGTGCCGTGCCCATTTCATCCGCTCTCGCGAAAACCCGGATACCTGGGCGTCTGTCCCTTTGCTATAACTTGACGGGCTACTCGGCCCCGCCTTGTTGCGGCCCGACCTTCCCGAATAAAGGAACAGACATGCGTCCCAACTGGTTCACGAAACTGCTTACCGCCGCCTGCGTGGCAGGCGCCTTTATAGCTGCCCCTGCTGCCGCCAAGAATCTCAAGTTCGCCTATGCGCTGTCGACGAATTCCCATTACGGGGCCGGCGCCGATGCCTTCGTCAAATCGCTCGAAGCCGATATCCCAGGAAAATTCCAGGTTGAGCAATTCCCCAACAGCGCGCTGGGCGGGGAACGCGAAGTCATAGAAGGGCTGCAGTTGGGCACCATAGACCTGGCTATTGTGTCCACCGGCGCTACGGTCAATTTTGTGCCGGCCACCGGCGTGTTCGATATCCCCTTCCTCTTTCGTGACCTGCAGCACGCACGTACGGTGCTTGATGGTGACGTCGGCCAGCGCTTGCTGGGGGAATTCTCCAAACGGGGCCTGGTCGGCCTGGCATGGGGCGAACAGGGCTTCCGCCAGCTCACCAACAATGTGCGGCCTGTCGCTACGCCGGCAGATGCCAAGGGGCTGAAGGTCCGCACCATGGAAAACCCCATCCATATTGCCGCCTTCCGCGAATTGGGGATACTGGCAACCCCCATGGCCTGGCCCGAAGTCGCCACTGCGTTGCAGCAGGGCACCATAGACGGGCAGGAAAACCCCATGTCCGTCATTGTTTCGGCCAAGCTCCCGCAACTGCAAAAATACCTGTCGCTGACCTCGCATGTTTATGGGCCGGCCGTGGTGCTCGCATCGCCGGTCAGTTTCGACGGCTTGTCCGACCAGGACAAGGACGCCTTCCGCAAGGCCGCCCGCGCGGCGGCGGTAGCGATGCGCAAGTATGTCGATAATGTAGAAACCAGCGGCCTGGAAGAAGTCCAGAAGGCCGGTATGCAGGTCAATAAGGTTGACCACGCGGCATTCTCACAGGCGCTGGAACCTGTTTATCCCAAGTATTACAAGCAGTTTGGCAAGGAACTGGTGGATTCCATCCGCAATACCCAATAAGGGGCTTGCTTCTGGCCATGGGCAAGGGGCCAGCATATTAGGAGGCCCTTGCCCTTTGCTTCGGCAGCTATGCGCTGCCTACTTTCCGAGCCTATCGTGAAATTCGTCAACCTTCTCGACCGCAGTCTGTTCCGATTCATATCGGTCGTTTGCCAGCTTCTTCTG
>JBAYOJ010000205.1:0-5402 GCA_041678385.1 Burkholderiaceae bacterium
CTTGTTATCCTGCATTGCCTGCTTCAAGGCCATATAGGTGTCGTACTGCAGCCCGGCATCAATCGAAATATGCAGATCGCGGCCATCGACGGGCGGCACAACGGCTTGCACGTCCTCAATGACGCGCCCCAGCCTGTCTTTGATGACGCGCCGTGAACCGGCGGTCCCCGAAAGGGCCTCATTGAAGGCAAGCTCCACCCCTTCTATGCCTTCGTCCTCAATATTGGTAAAGCCCAGCACGTGGGCCATGAGGCTGCCTTCAGGGTAGAAACGCCGCATCTCGCCCTGCTGATGAAACCCCGGCACGTTAAGCCCGCGAATCTTGTCGGCCACATCCAGGGCAACCTGGCGCTTGATATAGACGAATGTTCTCTTTGTATCAGCTACCCGAGCCTGAATGTCAGACACTTTCATGTCGAGCAGCTTGGCAAGTGCCGCCAGTTGCTCGTCCGTTGCGGCACGGGTGTCGCCTGGGATCGCCCAGATGGCGCGCGCCGGAACACTGGCCGCCAACACCACGGAACCGCTGCGGTCGAAAATCTTGCCCCGGGTGGCCGGCAGCACCAGCGTACGCTCATAGCGGCGCTCACCCTGGGCCTGCAAAAACTCGTCATCCAGCCCTTGCAGATAGAGCGCCTTGGCGGCCAGCGCCAGGAACCCGCCCATCAGCAGCAGAAAAACCAGCTTGCCCCGCCACATGGGCATCTGCCGATCAAGCACGGGGCTATTGAAGAATGGGATGCGCTTCATGGCCGCACCCCTGCCATCGCCTGGCTGTCGAGATAAATCGTGCGATCAGGTGTAGCCGTGACCATACCCAGATCCGTGCGGGCGATATGGTCGACGCGGGCGTTGCGCGCCAGCTCGGCACGCTCCAGCTGCAAGCGCCGCCATTCGATATCCAGTTCTCGGCTGCGGTCTTCCAAACGTTCGAGTGCGACGAATAATTGCCGGGACTGGTGACGTGCCGTCACCAGCGAAATAGCTGAAACCATCAGCATTACGGCAAAGAAAATGCAGAGGCGGCCCATTAGCGCCCACCCCGATGTGCGGCGCGCGATTCCAGCGGCACCAGGCGCATGGCCTTGATGAAAGATGCCCCCTGATCAGGGGGCAAGGCTGCGGTAGTGCGCTCGGCCACCCGCATGATGGCTGATCTCGCGCGGACGTTATCGGTGGCCTCTTCAGCCGTAGGCACGAATTTGCCCAGCGAGTACAGCACGGGCGGCGGCATCTGGCTTTCGGGAATAGGCAGTCGTGCCAGCGCGGCATCCGGGCGGGATGCCGCCGCAATACACTGTTTCACCATCCTGTCTTCCAGGGAATGGAAGCTGATGATGGCAAGCCTGCCACCCGGCGCAAGTACCTTCAGAACTGCCGCGAGGGCGCTAGCGAGTTCCTGGAGCTCTTGATTGATGTGAATCCGTACAGCTTGAAAGCTGCGTGTGGCCGGATGCTGGCCTTTCTCGCGAGTGCGGACGGTGCTGGCGACGAGCTCGGCGAGGTCGAGCGTGGTGCACAGCGGCCTTGATTCGCGGCTAGCAACAATCGCCTTTGCAATCTGGAAAGCAAACCGTTCTTCGCCATAATTTGCTATGACCTCCTTGATTTCTTCAAGGCTGGCATGAGCCAGCCATTCCGCAGCGGTCAACCCGCTGCTCGTATCCATACGCATATCGAGCGGCCCTTCCCTCATGAAGGAAAAGCCGCGCGCCGCGTCATCGATTTGTGGTGATGAGATCCCCAGGTCGAGCAGCACCCCATTGACCTGTTCCACGCCGAGGTCATGCAGATGCTCGGGCATGTCACCAAAGCCGCCGTGCACCACTCGCAAACGGGAATCCTGATTCTGCAGGGCCTGCGCCACCTCGATCGCCTGCGGATCCTTGTCGAAGACGATCAAGGTCGCATCCGGACCCAGGCGTTCCAGCAATCGGCGGCTGTGCCCACCCCTGCCGAAAGTGCCATCCACATAAATGCCGTCGAGCGGCGGCACGCTATCCGCATCCGCCACGGCCCCACGACGCTTGCCGAACGAGGCGTTCAGCAAAGCATCAACTGCGGGCTCCAACAGCACGGAACGGTGCGCGAATTCCATAGGCTGCTCAAAAAGAAAATTGATCCAGTATGTCTGTCATGCCCTTGGCCAGATCTTCGGCCTCGCGGCGCTGAAGTGTGGCGGCATCCCAAAGCTCGAAATGCCCACCCATGCCGAGCAGCATGACTTCCTTGCTCAACCCTGCGGCGGAACGCAACTCGGGGGCAATCAGAATCCGCCCCGCCCCGTCGATATCCACATCCTGTGCGTTTCCCAACATGAGCCGCTGCAATACACGCGCACCTGCAGGCAGACGGGCAACTTCTTCACGCTTGATTTCCCATGTCGGGCGGGGGTAGACCAGCAGGCAGCCATCAGGATGGCGCGTCAGGGTAAGCAGACCATCGCACCGTTCTGCGAGCGCGTCACGATGCCGGGTCGGTACTGTAAGCCGACCCTTAGCATCCAACGAGAGAGCGCTGCTGCCCTGAAACAAGATAGATTCCCCACTTCCGCACACATTATCCTACTTTTCCCCACTCTACGGTAAGCTTTCGACCCGGTCAAGCCTCGGTAGCTATTTTTTTCAATAACAACAAGCACTTAGCCGCATCACGAGAGGTTGATTTCAGATAAAACCATTTGAAAATCAAGGAATTGGCGCAGGAAGTGAAAATAGTTCTTAAGATTGCGCCCAGAAAATTGCCCCAGAGAGCTGGGGCAGGATGGAAGAGTGGGACGGATCTATAGGCCGGATTCTGTACGCTGGAAAACCAGCGGGCGATCATTCATCTGGGCGCAGCATTACTGGCGCGCTCGTGCCATCTACCCGCATGCTCGGGCGGGCCGCCCTTTAGGTGCCGAAGCGCCTGCGCATGCCTATTTGATGTTGCTCCGGGTAGAGGTTGCCGCGTTTCACCCTGTGACGCCATGGCGACGGATCGCCATGCAGTACGGAGGTGGCCGTACCAGTGCCCTTGAGGGCCCTCGTCGCAGACTCGTCTCTGTGGCCCTGTTCCTCGGCCTGACGGCGCTTGCGCGCCGCTGCGCCGGACGGCCGTTAGCCGCTACCCTGCCCTGCGGAGTCCGGACCTTCCTCGATGCTTGCACACCGCGATCGCCCGACCCGCCCCACCGGCTTATTGTAACCTGCGACAATAGGGTTCCTTGGCTGGTTATCGATTCCTGAACACAATGGCTGTATCCCTCATCACCCTCACAGGCACCCATCTGGCATTTGGGCATCATGCCCTCCTGGACGGCGCCGATTTCACTATTCAACAAGGCGATCGCATTGGCCTCATTGGGCGCAATGGCGCCGGCAAGTCTTCCTTGCTGAAAATACTTGATGGCCGCATCGAACCCGACGATGGCGAAGTCATGCGCATGAGCGGGCTGACGGTCGCCACGGTGGAACAAGAGCCCGAGCTCGATTCAACACTCACCGTACTGGAGACTCTCTGCGGCGACTACATCGAACGGGAAGACTGGCAACGCCCTGCAGTGGCCGGCGCCCTGATCGACCAGCTTGGTCTGCACGCCGATGCGCCCATCGAAGGCCTTTCCGGGGGCACACGCAAACGCGTCGCCCTGGCTCGAGCACTCGCCGACAAGCCCGATCTGCTATTGCTGGACGAGCCCACCAATCACCTGGATTTTGACGGCATCCTCTGGCTGCAGCGCATGTTGATGGAATCACGCTGCACGGTGGTGGTCATTACCCATGACCGGCGCTTCCTGGACGAGGCCGCCACCCGCATTGTCGAACTTGATCGCGGCAAACTTTACAGCTTCCCCGGCAATTTCTCGCAATGGCAGGCCCGCAAGGCCGAAATGCTGGAAGCCGAATCGCAGCAGCAGGCCCGCTTTGATAAATTCCTGGCGCAAGAAGAAGTCTGGATACGCAAGGGGGTGGAAGCCCGCCGCACGCGCAACGAAGGCAGGGTACGACGGCTGGAACAGCTGCGGCGCGAACGATCAGAACGGCGCGAGCGTGCGGGTAATGTTCGCATGGCGGTTGCTGAAGGCAGTCGCTCCGGCAAGCTGATCGCCGAGCTGGAAAACATCGGCCACCAGTACGGTGACAAGGTCATCATCCGCGACCTTTCCACCACCATCATGCGTCGCGATCGCATTGGGCTCATTGGCCCGAACGGCGCGGGCAAGACCACGCTGCTGCGCATCATATTGGGCGAACTCAAGCCTACCCGCGGCACGGTACGCCTGGGCACCCACCTGACCGTCGGCTATTTTGACCAGATGCGCTCCCAACTGAATGAAACCGCCACACTGGCCGACACCATCAACCCCGGTAGCGAATGGGTGGAAATCGGCGACCAGCGCAAGCATGTCATGAGCTACCTGGAAGACTTCCTGTTCCCGCCGGCTCGTGCCCAGTCCCCCGTTTCCAGTTTGTCTGGGGGGGAACGCGCACGCCTGGCGTTGGCCCGAATGTTCGCCCGGCCCACCAACGTGCTGGTACTCGACGAACCCACCAACGATCTGGACATAGAAACGCTGGAACTGCTCGAAGAACTACTGCAGGATTACAACGGGACCGTGCTGCTGGTCAGCCACGATCGCGCCTTTCTGGATAACGTTGTCACTCACACCCTGGTGGCCGAAGGCGACGGTGCCTGGCGTGAATACGTGGGCGGCTATGAAGACTGGCTGGCACAGCGCGTCATAGACGAATCGGCCAGCGGCGCAGCGTCCGGGGCCACAGCAGCCACCGGCCCTGCCACCGATGAAACCAAAGATAAACCCGCCCCTGCGCCGCAGCGCAGCGGGCGCGGCAGCAGTCGCCTGACCAACTGGGAAACCCGCGAACTCGAAGCCCTGCCTGACGACATTGCCGAGGTAGAAGCTCAGCAGGAAGCACTGACCACCGAACTCTCCAACCCCACGCTTTATCAGGAAAACCCCGGCCGCATGGCCGAGATCAACGATGAACTGGCGGCGCTTGAAGAAAAGCTGGGTGAACTCTTCGATCGCTGGGAGGCACTCGAAGCCAAGCGGGATGTCTGAAAGACACCCCGCTTGCACCTAACCCTGCGCCACGCTCCATGCCAGCGTCTCGCCGGCCGCCAGCGGCACCAGGCTGTCGCTGCCCATGGGCAATGCATCAGGAATGCGATAGGCCTCGCGCTTGAGGGTGAGTGTCCCGGTGTTGACAGGCATACCGTAGAAGGCCGGCCCGTTCACGCTGGCAAAGGCTTCCAGTTTGTCCAGCCGCCCGGCCTGATCGAAGGCCGTCGCGTACAGCTCCATGGCATGCAAGGCGGTATAACAGCCCGCACACCCACAGGCGTGTTCCTTGAGCCCGCGGGCATGCGGCGCGCTGTCCGTACCCAGGAAGAAACGC